>NZ_JFAL01000003.1:0-19880 GCF_006454495.1 Bifidobacterium sp. UTCIF-38
ATGAAAATCGCGGTTGCAGGTACCGGTTACGTAGGACTGTCCGTGGCGCTGCTGCTCTCGCAGCACAACGAGGTCCACGCGCTCGACATCATCCCGGAGAAGGTGGAGCTGCTCAACAACGCCAAGAGCCCGATCGTCGACAGGGAGATCACCGACTTCCTCGACGAGAACGCGTCCGGCCAGCGTCCTCTTGACTTCCACGCCACGCTTGACCCCGAGCAGGCGTACACGGGCGCCGAATACGCGATCATCGCCACGCCGACCAACTACGATCCGAAGAAGAACTACTTCGACACCTCCAGCGTCGAGGCCGCGATCAAGGCCGTGCGCACGTACGCGCCGGATGCGTGGATCGTCATCAAGTCCACGATCCCGGTCGGCTACACGAAGAAACTCCACGAGCGTTTGAACGACAACCGCATCCTCTTCTCCCCGGAGTTCCTGCGCGAGGGCCACGCCCTCTACGACAACCTGCACCCGAGCCGCATCGTCGCCGGCGCCCCGCAGGACGATCCCGAGGCCGTCGCCGCCGCCCACACCTTCGTTGGGCTCCTCGCGGCCGGCGCCGCACCCGAGGAGGCGGCCCGCGTCAACCCGGACGGATCGACCGGCATCCCCGAGCTCGTCGTCGGGCTGACCGAGGCCGAGGCGATCAAACTGTTCGCCAACACGTACCTGGCCCTGCGCGTCGCCTACTTCAACGAGCTCGACACGTACGCGGAATCGCGCGACCTCGATACGAAGTCGATCATCAGCGGCGTGTGCCTCGACCCGCGCATTCGTAACGACTACAACAACCCGAGCTTCGGCTACGGCGGCTACTGCCTGCCCAAGGACACCAAGCAGCTGCTCGCCAACTACGACAAGGTGCCGCAGAACCTCATCGAGGCGATCGTCGACGCCAACCGTACGCGCAAGGACTTCATCGCCGACGAGATCCTCGAACGCGTCGAGGAATCCGGCGCCACGAACCCGGTCATCGGCATCTACCGCCTCACCATGAAGTCCGGATCCGACAACTTCCGCCAGTCCGCCATCCAGGGCGTGATGAAGCGACTCAAGGCCAAGGGTCTCACCGTCGTCGTCTACGAGCCCACGCTCGACGCGCCTGACTTCTTCGGCTCCAAGGTCACCCACGATCTGGCCGCATTCAAGGCCGAATCCACCGTGATCGTCGCGAACCGCTGGAACGACGACCTCAAGGACGTCGGCGAAAAGGTGTTCACGCGCGACCTGTTCCGCCGCGACTGAGCGGGGCTTGCCTGAAATACTCCTCGCCTGACTACCCCTCAGTCCCGCTTCGCGGGCCAGCTCCCCTGACAAGGGGAGCCAAAATGGGGTTGTTCCGATGGTGGCGTATCGTATCCGCGATACGCCACCATCACTTGTATTCGGAGGGCATATGCGCCGAGGTCTCCTGCTGAACCTGATCAGCAACATCGTGTTCTTCGTCAGCGGATACGCGCTGCACTTCTTCCTCGGCAACACGATGCCGCCGGCCGCCTACGGTGTGGTCGGCACGATCATCACGGTCCTCGACTTCGAATACATGTTCGTCTCGAACGGCGCCCGACAGTCCGTTGCCAGCGAGATCTCCCGTCGCCGCTACGCGTTCCGCGACGTCGTCGGCAAGACGCTCGCCTTCCAGATGATCGTCGTCGCGTTCTTCTTCTGCGTGAACTTCCTCGGCGCGCCCCTGTTCGGCATCGTCCTCAACGATGCCTCACTTGATCGCTACTTCCGCATCGCCGCGTTCCTCGTCGTCGTCAACGGGCTGCAGACCGTCCTGCTTGGCGTCAACGACGGACTGCAGCGATTCGGCACGAGCGCGCTGCTGAGCACGTTCTACCCGATCGCCAAACTCGGCGTGATCCCGCTCATCATCTTCGTGTTCCGCAGCGACCCGGTCATCGGCGTCGAAATCGGCTTCCTGCTCGCCGTGGTCCTGACGATCCTGCTCGGCTGCGCGCTGCTGTTCGCACGGCGCGGGGAGCTGCGGGAACTACAAGCGCTCGACGGAGACCGACGGACGCCGGAGCGCATCCCGTTCCGCTACGTCGCCACGCACACGCTGAGCTTCTCGTTCTTCTTCATCATGGTCTCGCTCGTGCTGAGCGTCGATACCCTGATCGTCAAAGCGGTCGTCGAACCCGCGTCGATGGCCGGCTACTACACCGGCGCGATGAACTTCGGCAAAATCGCCTACTACCTGCTGCAGGCGTTCTCCACGATCATCCTGCCCGTGGTCGCGAAGCTGGTGGGGGAGGGGCGGCGCAGCGAGGCCGTCTCGCGCACCGCGGACCTGCTGCTCGTGGCGTTCGTGTTCATCCTGCCGATCTGCGCGGTCGTCTCGGCGAGCAGCTCGAACCTGCTGACCGCCTTCTACGGTCCCTCGTTCGACGTGGCCTCGACGGCATTGTCATGTCTCGCGTTCTCGAACTTCTTCATGGGGATCACGGTGATCCTCAACATGGTGCTGAACTCGTTCGGCTCCAGCCGATTCTCCGACATACTGTCCATCGTGTCGCTCGTGGTCGTGATCCCCGTGTTCATCATCGCCGCTAGGGCGTTCGGCATCACGGGCATCGCCGTCGCCAGCGTGACCTGCACGGGCCTCGCGATGCTGGTCACGTTCCTGCGCGTGCGCCAGAAGGTCGGCCGCGTGATGCTGCGCCGCACGTGGATCGTGCTCGGGGCGAATGTGGTCTTGTGGCTGGTCGTGCGGCTTGGTTTCACGTATTTCGGCGGTGTTCTTGGTACGGGAGTCGCCGGCAAGGGCCTCGAGCTGCTCGCGCTCGCCGCGGCGTATGCGCTCATCTACGTCGCCTACCTCGCCGTGCTCTTCGTCACCAAGGTCATCACCGTGAGCCAGCTCAGGGCATTGGGCAGGTAGCGTGTGAGTGCTGGAGACAACGATGTCATTCGACATGGTTCGAGATATTCGAGACCGTGCCTTCGCTTTTTTCTGGCGTAATGCTTGTTCCCTTATTCCGCGGGTTCTAACTCTGTTACGAGGGGTACTTTCGCCCTTTTGCGGACATCTATCCGCGTTACGAGGGGTACGTGTGCCAAGTACAAAGGCTCGGAAACCGCTTGACTGTGTGACCATTATGCGGTTCCCGAACCTGTATACCTGAGGTATGTACCCCTCATAAGCGAGATAGATGTCCGCGACGAAGGAAATGTACCCCTTGTAACGCGGAAAGTAACCAAAACGGCGCTTTCTCTCGTGAAAGTTGGCGCTTACTTCCCGAGTTCCCGGGCGACGTACTCCCTGAGGCTGGTCTCCCAGTCGGCGGGCGTGTATCCGGCCGCTTCGATTTTGGTCAGGTCGAGCGCGCTGTGGACCGGCCGCGGGCTTACGGGGTTCTTCGCGTTGGCGAAGTACTCGGCGGTCGAGATCGGCTGGACCCTGTCGCCGTTGCCGTTCGTCTGCTCGAACACGGCCGCGGCGATCTCTGCCCAGGACCTGACCGTGCCGCTTCCGGTGAGGTTGTACGTGCCGTACGGGGCGTGGGAGTCGAGCAGGTGGAAGATCGCCTCGGCCATGTCCTTCGTGAACGTCAGACGCCCGAACTGGTCGTTGACCACGGTGACATGGTCCAGCGCATCCGCGGGGTCGGCCACACGGTTCGAGAGCGCCATCATGGTCTTGACGAAGTTGTGGCCCTCGCCGATCACCCAGCTCGAACGCAGGATGTAATGCTCCGGCGCGTTGGCCACCGCGATGTCGCCCGCGGCCTTGGTCTGCCCGTACACGCCCAGCGGCGCGAACGCCTCCGACTCCGTATGCTCCTCGCGCGTCCCGTCGAACACATAGTCCGAGCTGATGTGCACGAGCGTGATGTGATGCTCCGCGGCCACACGCGCCAGCAGGGCCGGACCGGCCGCGTTCGCCTTCCACGCGACCGGGCGGCCCTCCTCGGTCTCGGCCCTGTCCACGGCCGTATACGCGCCCGCGTTGATGATCGTCCCGTACAGGCTCCAGTCGAACCGTTCGTAGGCCGTCGGGTCGGAGAAGTCGAACGTGTCGATATCCGTATACTCGAAGCCCTCCAGATGATGGGCTTCAGCGTACGCGCGGATCGCATGACCCAACTGCCCGTTGCAGCCCGTCACCAGCGTTCGCTTCGGCGCCATCGGCTTCGCATCCTTAAGCATCGGATGATGCAGGTCCGCCTCGCTGCGCTCGCTCTCCGCCAGGGGGATCGGCCACTGGATGTTGAGCGTCGGGTCGGCGAGGTTCACGAACGTGTACGTCTTCTTCTGCTCCAGACTCCAGTGCGCGTTCACCAGATACGTGTACACCGTGCCGTCCTCAAGCGCCTGGAAGCTGTTGCCCACGCCACGCGGCACATAGATCGCACGCGACGGATCCAACCGCGTCGTATACACCTGACCGAAGCTCTCACCCGGACGCAGATCCACCCACGCGCCGAAGATCTCACCGGCCGCGATGCTGATGTACTTGTCCCACGGCTCCGCATGAATGCCGCGCGTCACGCCCTTCGTCGCGTTGAACGAGATGTTGTTCTGCACTGGCCCGAAATCCGGCAGACCCAGCGCGGTCATCTTCGCACGCTGCCAGTTCTCCTTGAACCAGCCACGATTATCCCCGTGCACCGGCAGATCAAACACCAACAGGCCCGGAATATTCGTCTCCGTGACCTTCAATTCCTTCTCAAACTCAAAACCCATGATCCATGGTTCCTTTCTTCCCCGTTTCCCGTCAGGAGAAATAAGAATGCTGCAATTTCAACGTTTCTCTCTTCAAGTGGCCTAGCTGCTTTCTGCTGCTTTCTGCATTCCGTAGAAAGCAGCAGAAAGCAAGCCTATCCGCTTTGCCCGGCAATCCGCCATTTCGAATATCTGCGTGACCCGATGTTGGCAATGACACCGTCTCGCCTCATTGCGGTAAGCAGATTATCAATCTTGCGTTGTTTTTCACTATCCGACAGGTCCTCGCCGAACTTCGGGATCAAAAGCTCGTTGATGTCAGAACGCGTCGCCGTGCCGAAGGTCTTCAAATACTGTTCCACAAGCCGTCGATAGAACATATCATCCTGACTGTGCGCGCGTATGAAATCCGCCTTGGTATCCGTGGCGGACGCGACTACGGGAGCCACACGAAGATGAGGTTTGCGGCCTTCGATCAGCCCTCGACGGCGCAATCGATTGGCCGCAGCATTGGGAATCGCCATATGCTTCTGCACGCGGTCCAGCGCCAGAACATCAGACAACGGCAGATCCGTATTGCTCAGCAGCAGACGGGTGTACTCCGGATCGACCACCCCGCCGTACATGGTGAGACGGACCTTCTCGGGGTCGCTCAGATCGTAGTCCGGCAACGGCAGATACCGTTTCGCCTGCACCTCGTTCATGCGTTTGATGCCGTATCCCATGCGGTCGATCATGTACAGCTCGCTCATGGCGCGGACGAGGAACGGATTGCGATAACGATCGGGAGACTTGTCCCCCAATACGTAATCGTCCGGAGTGCCCTCGAAGAACGAACCGCAGCTATCGAACGTGAGTCTGTCCGGATGCTCCGTAACCAGAATTCGAGCAGGGCGGCGGTAATCCTGATGGGCGATGCAGTTATGCAACGCCTCAAGCACCGATTGCTCGTCGTATTTCGAGACTTCCTGCTGCAGAAGAGTTCCAGGAGGAAGCAGACGAATCTGGATATTGCGGATACGACTGTACAGTCGGGTGGTGGTCAGCATGAACGGAAGACCGAAATGCTCGTAGGCGCTCTCCTGTCCGACGAGCTTCCAGGTCATCTCGTACATACCGGCGGGCAGTTTGTCCACCGATTCCTCTTTGCCGAGGAGCAGTAACGCGGCACGCGTGATCGCTCCATCACGCGTCACATGAGCGCGATTCAGGAACTCCCGGTCGCTCCATCCCGAGACCTCCTCGGGATCGAACCGATTCGCATGCGCCTTGAGGAACGACTCTCTGGCATACTGGACCGCCTCGGGATCCAGATCACCCAATGATGCGTCGGGAACCGTCTGGGCGCTCCAATCGTTCAGCGAGCTCTCACCGCGGATGGCGTCCAGCTTGTTGATGCTCAGAGCGACCAGACTCTCGCCGCTGCGACCATGGAAGTACCCCTGCCATGAGACGGGCATGCCTATCGGCGCCGGGGGAATCTCGAACATGAGCACACGACCCTCAGGCGTGTCGAGCTCATGAATCTCCCGAAAAGAGGAACGCGGCTCGGTATCCCTCGTAATCTGCATTTTCAGCTGCTGCAGCCGTTCGGGATTCCGCCCGTAGAATGTGCCCACGATTGCGTGGGTCTTGTTCTTCACCCCGAATATCAGCCAAGCCGACTCGGCTTGACGCAGATTCGCCTCATTGGACAACGCCGAGAAGTATTTGCCGATATCCTGCGTGGAGTAATTCTCATTGGCCTCCTTGAACTCGACGACCTCGTTCTCCCATCCCGAGATCAGTCTGCTCAGAATCGACATAAGCTCATCCTGAGAGTATGACGCCATGCTCACCTCCACGTCATGTCAGCGCCATCCGCTGCGACAGATCGAATCAGATCACTGTCCCTGCTGCTTGTACTTGGCTTCGGTGGCGGCCTTGGCCGGCTCCCACCAGGCGCGGTTGTCCGTGTACCACTTGATGGTCTGCTCGAGGCCCTTCTGGAAGTCCGTGTGCACGGGCTGCCAGCCGAGCTCGGTGCGCAGCTTCGTCGAGTCGATCGCGTACCGGCGGTCATGACCCGGACGGTCCTTGACCCAGTCGAAATCGTCCGGATCCTTGCCCATCACGGTCAGGATGTCGCGCAGCACCGTCAGGTTGTTCCGCTCGCCGTTCGCGCCGATCAGATACGTCTCACCGATCCGGCCCTTCGTCAGGATCGTCCACACGCCCGTCGAATGGTCGTCCGTGTGGATCCAGTCGCGCACGTTCGACCCGTTGCCGTACAACTTCGGTCTAAGGCCGTCGAGGATGTTCGTGATCTGACGCGGGATGAACTTCTCCACATGCTGGTACGGACCATAGTTGTTCGAGCAGTTCGAGATCGTCGCGCGGATCCCGAACGTGCGATGCCACGCACGCACTAGCAGATCCGACGACGCCTTCGTCGACGAATACGGGGAGGACGGATGATACGGGGTCTCCTCGGTGAACTTCGCCGGATCGTCCAGCGCGAGATCGCCGTACACCTCGTCCGTGCTCACGTGATGATAGCGGATCCCGTACTTGCGCACGGCCTCCAACAGGCGGAACGTGCCCTCCACGTTCGTCTTCAGGAACGGCTCCGGGTTCGCGATCGAGTTGTCGTTGTGCGACTCGGCCGCGTAGTGCACGATCGCGTCATGCCCCGGCACCAGCTTGTCGAGCAGCTCCGCGTCGCAGATGTTCCCGTGCACGAACTCCACTCGGTCACCCAGAATGGACTTGATGTTTTCAAGGTTGCCCGCATAGGTGAGCGCGTCCAGGACCGTGACGTGCACGTCCGGATGGTTGTTGTACACGTAGTGCACGAAGTTCGAACCGATGAACCCACAGCCACCGGTCACAATGATGTTATGAGGAGTAAACACCTCGCCAGAATCTTCAGCCATACCCCAAAAGTGTACAAGCCGGCCTTCCGCAGTGGGTGCGATCATTCCGGGGCAATCCTATTCCTCAGCCCATCCTTACCGATGAAAAAGGGCTGTCCGATCGGGAAACGATCGAACAGCCCAAGCAGTTCATATCACATGCAATCGAAGCGGTTTTTATCGAACCGCGCCGCGTCACTTAACGAGCAGCGGCGCCACCTGCTCCTCGTACGCGGTCAGCGCCGTGTCGATGACGTTGTGCATGTCGTAGTACTTGTACGTGCCGAGGCGACCACCGAACACGGTCTTCGGCTCAGCGGCGGCCTTCGCGGCGTACTGCGCGTACAGGGCCTTGTCCTCGTCGGTGTTGATCGGGTAGTACGGCTCGTCGCCGCGCTCGGCGAATCGCGAGTACTCCTCCCACACCACGGTCTTGCCGGGCGTGTACGACGCGGCGCGCTCCGGGTTGAAGTTCTTGAACTCGATTGAGCGGGTGTACGGCACGTCCGCATCGGAGAAGTTCATGACCGGGCAGCCGAAGTGGTCGTCCTCGTCGTAGCGGACCTCCTTGAAGTCGACCGTGCGCCACTTGAGGTCGCCGAGCTCGTAGTCGAAGTAGCGGTCGACCGGACCGGTGTACACGACCGGCACGCCGGCCTCGCGCAGCGCCTTCTTGTTGTACGGCTGCATCTCGTCGAAGAAGTCGACCCCGAGCTCCACCGTGATGCGGGGATCGTCGATCATCTTCTCGAACCATGCGGTGTAGCCGTCCTTCGGCAGGCCCTCCCAAGTGTCCTTGAAGTAGCGATTGTCGTAGTTGAAGCGCACCGGCAGTCGCTTGATGATCGACGCCGGCAGTTCGGCCGGATCGGTCTGCCACTGCTTGGCCGTGTAGTTCTTGATGAACGCCTCGTACAGCGGGCGACCGATCAGCTGGATGCCCTTGTCGTTGAGGTTCTGCGGATCGGAACCGGCCAGCTCGCCCGCCTGCTCCTGGATCAGCGACTTCGCTTCGGCGGGCGTGTAGTGCGCGCGGAAGAACTGGTTGATCGTGCCCAAGTTGATCGGCAGCGGGTAGACCTCGCCGTCATGCGTGGCGTACACGCGATGCACATAGTTCGTGAACTCGGTGAATCGATTCACGTACTTCCACACGCGCTCGTTCGACGTGTGGAACAGGTGCGCGCCGTACTTGTGGATCTCCGCGCCCGTCTCCTTGTCGAAGTACGAGTACGCGTTGCCGCCGATGTGATCGCGCACGTCGATGATGTGCACTCGCGCGCCCGCGTGCTCCACCGCCTGCTGGGCGATGGTCAGGCCGAACAGGCCCGCGCCTACGATCACCAGATCCGGGTATTGCGTGTTTTCCGCCATCAATATTCCTTACTGCTCAGGTGCATGTGGACGCACTTGCGCCGCATGCACGTGACATCCATCCTCGATTAGACTACCTCTCAGTCCCGCTTTGCGTCTTCTCACGCCAGCTCCCCGCCGTCCGGCGAGTACGTCGGCTTGGCCAGCGACGCGGGCAGGATCCGCTTGACGCTCTCCTCGAACAGTCGCATCCTTCGCGCGCCCATGCACTGCATGCGCTGCGCGAGCGTCAGCTTGCCGCGCAGCTCCTCCAGTTCGGCCGTGTCGAGCGCGAACTGCTCCTGATGCTCCGGCACGTCGAAATCGGGCGCGGATTTCGCCTGTTCGTACGCGGTCACCATCGTGTAGTAGCTGCGGGCGGGCAGGATCCCCTTGTCGAACGCGAACCGGAAGTTCGCCGTCCCCGCCGTGAACCGGTCGTGATAGTAGCGGAATCGCCGACGCTCATCCGCATCGCCGTCCAGCACCCGGTACAGCACGACATCCATGTCCGCGACCTTGCTCATCCGCGAATACAGCTCTCCCGCGGCCAGCAGCTCCGGCGAGTAGATGCTCTCCGGCAGTCGCACGTCGTCCCACACCGATGCGCGATACAGTCGTCCCCAGTCCTCGTCGTTCAGATACCGCGCCTCCGTGTTGTGCCCGAACTCGTCGCCGAGCACGCGCACGCTCTTCAGGAACACGCTCTGATACGCCTCGAGCGCGTCGGTGAACACCGTCACCGACTCCGGCTCGCGCGCGCCCTCGGCCGACACCTCGGACACCGCATACAGCTGGTCGGGCGTGAACCGCTCCCAGCGCGACTTGGCCATATCCGCACCGGTCTTGATCAGCGCGTGCAGCAGCAGTTCGATGGCGCGGCGATCCAGCACTCCGTCGCTGCCCACGAACGCCACGTACTCGCCGTGCGCCGCATCCAGTCCGGCGTTCCTCGCCCGCGCCGCGACGTCGCCGTTCTCAGCCGCAGCGTCGTCAATCGCGTCGATTGCATCATCGGTCACGTCATCATCGGTCGCTTTGCCGATCGCATCGATCGCAGCGGCATCGTCGCCTACGTGGTCGGCATCATCATGGTCGGCGTCGACGGGGGTCGTCGTGTCATGCGCGTCGGACTCCGTCCCTCTTCCGGGATCCGTGCCCTCGTTCTCGGAATCTATGCCTTCGCTCGCGGGATCCGTGTCTCTATTCCCGGGACCCATATCTCCGCGATCGGGCTCCGCGTCCGGCTTGCTGCTTTTGCTGTCCCGCTCTCCGTCGCCGTTCGACGCATTGAGATCGCTCAGCATGATCGTCTTCACACGGCCGTCGCGACGCGCATACTCGTCGAGAATCACGGGACCGTCGTCGTTCGACCCGT
Source organism: Bifidobacterium sp. UTCIF-38 (assembly GCF_006454495.1). NCBI lineage: Bacteria > Bacillati > Actinomycetota > Actinomycetes > Bifidobacteriales > Bifidobacteriaceae > Bifidobacterium > Bifidobacterium sp. UTCIF-38. The sequence goes on from NZ_JFAL01000003.1 coordinate 10,303, forward strand.
CGTCGACCAGAATCACCTCGAGATTCGCGTACGACTGGCGCAGGATCGAATCGACGCAGTATCGCACGGTCTCCGCCGCGTCGTGCACGGTCACGATCACCGACACCAGCGGCGAGACGGGGGATTGGGACTCATCGTCCGCGGCCACGAACTTCGGCATCACCCGGTGCGCTCGATTGGCGCGATCCGCCCGGCGCGCGGCGCGTTCCTCGCCCGTCGGCGCATACGACGGTTCGATCGCGGCCGGTGTGGCCGGTGTGGCCGGTGTGGCCGGTGTGGCCGAGACGGCCGGTGCCTCCGCCGCGTCGGCCGTGGCCTGCGGCGGTGTGGTCGGAATCGCGTCGACCGACGGTCCACTCTGAACCCCCGCCTCCGCCGAAAGCGGGGACTCGGGACTCGGCGATGCGTACGGTTGCAGAGGCTCTTGCGGCATATATTCCCTCAGACTTCCTTCCCGACGGTGACTTCCGACTGCGACGATTCCAGATTCCAGCAATGATTCCAACTACAGCGACTCATAACCTATCCTCCCCGCAGCCCCGCCACCCCAAAATGTTCGAATCCATCCCAATAACTCCATGACGCCTTCATACGAACTTCACGATTTGTTCGATTTTGCCCCCCGGTCGTGTTTGTGCAGTGCCCTCTGCGGGCTATTAGTCCTAGGCGCCCCCGCATGTTCGGTGCCGCGGTGTCTGAATGGAATATGCGGCAACCATCTCGGCAAACCATCTTGGCGGGGCTTGGCGGGGCGCGGTCCTGAATTTGCGGACAGTTTCATTCCGCGTGGTGAGCGATGGTTGCGGTGCTATCCGGAATGAGTAGTCTATTGCGGGTTTCCCTGTGCGAAGGGCGATAAAAGAAACGAAGGAGTGCATACGCTATGACGAGCGAGCAGAGCGAGCAGAAGAACGAGAACATTACCGAAGCCACCGGCGTCGCCGAGAACGCGAAGAACGCCGAAACCGCCACCCCCGCCGCCAAGCAGTCGAGGAAGGACCCGATCATCGGCATCATCGTCGCGATCGTGGTGGTCGTGATTGCGGTCGTCACGTTCATGCTGATCAACGGCGGCGACAAGGCCAGCGCCGAATCCGTCGAGAACTGCCAGCTGCAGGTCGAGGCCCTGAAGGCTCATCAGGAGGCGCTGAAGACCACGCAGGAATCGGCCGACGAAGCCGCCAAGCTCACCGCGAAGGACGTCGAGGACGCCTCCCTGCTGGATGACCTCAAGACCGCGCAGGCCGAGGTCGACAAGCTCGGCGACGCTCCCACCTGCCCGGCCGACGGCTCCCAGCAGGAGGTCGACGACGCCACGCAGGCCATCCGTGACTATGCCGACAACCTGCGCGGCGCCACGAGCGGCCTCGACGCCGCCGCCAAGGCCGCGATCGCCTCCAACGAGGCACTGACCGGCACCGCCGAGTGATTAGTTGAACCCGACCACGCGCTCGGCCACGCGATACCCCCAGCGGATCACGAATCGTCCGGCCGAGCCGTGCAGGTTCAGCGCCCGAGACATCGGCTTGCGTCGCACATCCCGATAGATCGACGACGAATGATCGCGGATGTCGGACCACAGCTGCTTCTTCTTCGCGTAGTTCTCCGAGTCGCGCGAGAGAATCAGGAACACGCTCGCCACCGAGCTCTCGATCGCGAGGAAGTGGATCATGTACCGGTACAGGCCGTCCGGCACGGTCCCGCGCTCCGGCGTCGCCTCGACCATGCGATGATTGACCAGAATCAGCTGGTCGACGCGGCGGATCATCACGTCGGTCTGCACGCTCTGCCCGTCGCGTCCGATGAAGTAGTGGTAGAACGGCGTATCCAGATATCGCAGCGACTTCACCCACGGGAACGGTTGATACGCGTAGATGAAATCGACGTAGAACGTGTGCTCCGGCAGCTGCATCCCTGACTCGCGCACGACGGCCGTGCGGAAGATCAGCGCATGCATCAGGATGTATTCGGCGAGTCCGAAATGCCCGAGATCATCCCAGGTGAGGCGCTCGCCGGCCTTCATCGCGTGACGGAAGTTGACCTCGTGCTTGTGACGCTTGCCGACCTTGTCGTACACGTAGTTGGTCACGAGCATGTCGATCGGGGCGTCGGCGTCGATGCCGCCCTTCTCGGCCTCGTCGCGCAGCACGCTCATCACCTGTTCGAGCGATTCCGGTCCGACCCAGTCGTCGGCGTCGACGACCTTCACGTACATGCCGCGGGCCGCGGCGATGCCGGTATTGACCGCGCCGCCGTGCCCCTTGTTCTCCTGATGGATCGCCCTGACGACTCCGGGGAATCGCCGTTCGAACGCACGCGCCACCTCCAGCGTCGAGTCCTTCGACCCGTCGTCGACGACGAGCACCTCGATATCGTCGATGCGTTTCGCCGCCGTGAGCGAGAGCACGCAACGCTCCAGATACGTTTCCATGTTGTAGGCCGGAACCACGAAGGTGAGTGTCTTGGGCGTCCTGTCGGCCGTCGTCGTCGCCGGTAGTGTCATATGGTTTCGGTCCTCAACGTCACAAATCGGGTGGTACTTTCAACGCCACAGACTAGCACTCATTCGACTTGGTGGGCATTAGGATACATATTCTGCACATCGCGCAGCACAGGATGCGGCCGTCGGGAGATTGATCATCGGGGGATCGGGGGCCTCTTCATCCCGCCGATATAGGCAAGTTGTGACAACGATAATTGTCACGACGTGCCGAAAGGCGATCAGGAATCACGTTGTGGCATTCGCCGCATCTGTCATACCTGTCGTATCCAGTGCATCCGCCTCTTCGCCTACGTCACCATTCGCGTCCGTGGTCTCCGTGGTCTCATCGGGATCCGCGGTTGCGGTCGTCGCCGTGCCCCTCGTCGTCGCCGCGGCCTTCTCCGCCGCCCGCCGCGCGCGCTCGCCCTCGAACAGCAGTTTCGGCTTGGAATCAAGGCGACTCAACCCGTGCCACGCCAGATCCACGATGTACGCGGCCAGCTGCTCCTTGCTCACTTTCGGCCGATCCGCCCAGTACTGTCCGGTGAACACGGTCATGCCGACGAGCATCTGCGCGTAGTACGGCACGCCCTTGGGCGAGAGCTTCTGCCGTTTGAACGCAGCCGTGAGCAGGTCCTCGACGCGCAGGGAGATGTCGCCCAGCAGCGAGCTGAACGATCCGGACGGGTCGGTGCTCGGCGAGTCGCGCGAGAGCACCTGGAACCCCTCCGCGTTCTCCTCGATGTAGGTGAGCAGCGCCAGCGCGGTGCGTTCGACGATCCGCCGCGGGTGCATCGTCGGATCGTCGAGTGCGGCGGTGAGCGTGGAGGTCAGCGCCTGCATCTCGCGATCGACGATGACGGCGTACAGGCCCTCCTTGCCGCCGAAATGCTCGTAGACGATCGGCTTGGACACCTTCGCGTGACTGGCGATCTCCTCGACGCTCACCGCCTCGAATCCCTTGGCCGCGAACAGCGACCGTCCGATGCGGATGAGTTGCTCCCGTCGCTGATACGACGTCATACGTGAGGAAGTGACCATATGAGCGCAGTCTAGTCGGCGGCTTGGTCGGGACCGGGATGCCTTGCGGCGTACGCTCTCTGTGGTTGATTACGGCCTGATCCCGGAATGCGTACGTTGAGTCCGGATCAGCATACGTTCCTCGTGGCGATATCGGCCCTATCACCCGTGTTCGTACGCTGCCGTCGACTCGGCGTACGTTTTCGGGTGATAGGGAGGCTAAAGCCACGATCTGCGTGCGCTGAGCTGTGTCTGGCGTACGCAAGTCGTGACTAGCACCGAGATACCCCCGATCAACGTACGGGGTGTCGTCGGGCCTGGTGGGGGCGACCGGGGCCGGACCGGGACTGACCAGGTCCTGCAGGGGCGACCGCCCAATAGACGCCCTTCATTAGACTGGGGATCATGGATAGCAATACTTTGGCCATGATTGGCGTCGGCGTAGTCGCGATCGTTCTGATCCTGCTCGCCGTGTGGTTCTCCAAGTCGCGCAAGCGCGATCTTGACAAGGTCTTCGAGGAGCGCGAGCAGCTCCGCGAACGGGAAGAGCAGGACGAGGAACGGCGCAGGGCCGACGAGGCCGCGAAGGCCGTGAAGGAGTCGACGACCGTCGAGCCGGCGGAGTCGTCGGAGACATCGGCGAAGCGGCCGGCGGCGGAACGCTCCGATACGTCCGAATCGGCTCCCGCGCGCGCTGCATCGACTGCGGCGGCCGTCACCTCCACTGTGTCCGGGGAACGGGAATCGCAGGAATCCCGGGCCGCCGAAACATCCGCCTTCGACGGGGAATCGGCCGGAACGGGCCCGTCGACTGCGGCGGCCGATCAATCCGAGGAGACCGAGGGATCCACCGTTTCCGAAGATTCCGCAGTCGCGGCCACCCAGCCCGCCGCCGAAGAATCCGAGGCCGATGAGTCGGCTCCGGAAACCGAGTCCCAGCCCGAATCCACGCCTCGTCCGGTGCCGGCCGTCCGGCCCGAGTCCCAGCCCGCACAGCCGGCCCCTGCCCCCCAGCCCGTAACCCCCCAGCCCACACAGCCGACTCCCGTCCCAACCCCCAAGCCGGCAACCCCCAAGTCCGAATCCCCGGAGAAGGTCGTCTCCCGACTGACCCGTCTCAAGGAGAAGCTCGCCAAGTCGAGCAACCCGTTCGGCAAGGCCCTGTTCAACATCCTCACCAAGGACAACCTCTCCGAATCCGACTGGGAGGACGTCGAGGACACGCTGCTGCTCGCCGACGTCGGCGCCGAGGCCTCCGGCCAGCTCGTCGACGATCTGCGCACCGACGCCCGCGTCACCGGCAAGGCGACTCCCGACGAGGTGCGTGCGGCCCTGAAGGAGAAGCTCCTCGATCTGGTCGGCCGTGACATGGATCGTCGCCTGAACGCCGACAAGCCCGGCGCGAACAGGCCGAGCGTCATCATCATGGTCGGCGTCAACGGCACCGGCAAGACCACGACCGCCGGCAAGCTCGCCCGACTGTTCGTCTCCGAGGACAAGAAAGTCGTCATGGGCGCGGCCGACACGTTCCGCGCCGCCGCCGCCGATCAGCTCGAGACGTGGGGCGCCCGCGTGAACGTGCCGGTCGTGCGCTCCGACAAGGACGGCGCCGATCCTGCGTCGGTCGCCTTCGAGGCCAGCGCGAAGGCCAAGGAGATGAACGCCGACGTCCTCATCATCGACACCGCCGGACGCCTGCAGAACAAGTCCAACCTGATGGATGAGCTCGGCAAGATCCGCCGCGTCACCGAGAAGAACCTGCCCGTCGACGAGGTCCTGCTCGTCCTCGACGCCACCACCGGCCAGAACGGCATGACCCAGGCCAAGGTGTTCGCCGAGGCGATCGGCATCACCGGCGTGGTCCTCTCGAAGCTCGACGGCTCCGCCAAGGGCGGCATCGTGATCTCCGTGCAGAAGGAGCTCGGCGTCCCCGTCAAGCTCGTCGGCCTCGGCGAAGGCCCCGACGACCTCGCCCCCTTCACCCCCGAATCCTTCGTCGACGGCATCCTCGCCTGACCCGATGACCTGACTCGATTAACAATCGCGTAACCTGACGTAACGAACTCAAAACCAACCGGGCGTTCACTACCGAACTGTTAGCCCCGAACAGGGGACGGCAATAACGAACAGAGATCCGGTCCGCCGCACGACGGCCGTGACGTATAGACGTATAAGTCATGAGTCATGGCCGCCGAAGCGCGCAGACAGGCCGGAGAGAACAAGAGAGGGAGGTAGACATGGATTCCGGAAACACCGCATGGATTTTGACTTCCGCGTCCCTGGTTTTCCTCATGACGCCGGGTGTGGCGTTCTTCTACGGTGGCATGGTCCGTGCGAAGGCCGTGCTGAACATGCTGATGCTCGAGGCGGCGGCCCTGTCGGTCACCATGGTCATCTGGACCCTGTGGGGCTGGTCGATCGCCTACGCCGGCAGTGATATCGGCGGCATCTTCGGCGATCCGGCCTCCGGCTTCCTGCTGAAGGATTCGATGGTCGCCCAGGACGGCGTGTTCACCACGACCGGCCTGAACGCGAACAAGTATCCGGTGTCCGTCGACGTGGCCTTCCAGGCGGCGTTCGCGATGATCACCGTGGGCCTGATCTGCGGCGCCATCGCCGAGCGCGTCAAGTACAGCACGTGGATGATCTTCGTGGCCCTGTGGATCACGTTCGACTACGCTCCGCTGGCGCACATGGTCTGGAACAAGGGCCTGCTGTCCGGCACCGGCGCGATCTCCACCGCCATCGGCGCCGCCGCCCACGATTTCGCAGGTGGTACGGTCGTCCACATCAACGCCGCAGTCGCCGCGCTGGTGATCGTGCTGATCATCGGCAAGCGCAAGGGCTTCGCCGTGCAGCCGTTCCGTCCTCACAACGTTCCGTTCGTGATGCTCGGCGCGTTCCTGCTGTGGTTCGGCTGGTTCGGCTTCAACGCCGGTTCCGCGTTCGCCGCCAACGGCACCGCCGGCTACGCGTGGGTCTCCACCTCCGTCGCCGCTGCCGCCGCCATGCTCTCCTGGGGCTTCACCGAGAAGATCCGTACCGGCCACTACACCGCGATGGGTGCGGCCTCCGGTATGGTCGCCGGTCTGGTCGGCATCACCCCGGCCGCCGATGTGGTCTCCCCGCTGTGGGCGATCGTCCTCGGCGCGATCGTCGGCATCCTGACCTGCCTCGCCTGCGGTCTCAAGTTCAAGCTCGGCTACGATGACTCCCTCGATGTCGTCGGCGTCCACGGCGTCGGCGGTCTGACCGGCACCGTCCTCATCGGCTTCTTCGGCGAGGGCACCGGCCTGCTGGCCGGCGGCGACTGGAAGCAGCTGGTCGTCCAGATCGTCATCGCCCTGTGCGCGATCGTCTACTCCGCAGTCATCACCGCGATCATCGCCTTCGCTCTGGAGAAGACGATCGGCTGGCGTGTCACCGAGGCCCAGGAGGTCGGCGGCATCGATCTTGCCGATCAGGGCGAGCGTGCTTACGATTTTGCTGGTACCGCCAGCTCCGTCCTCAAGGAGGTGAGGTGAGATGAAGCTCATCACCGCAATCATTCAGCCCCATAAGCTCGACGACGTCAAGGAGGCCCTCGCGGCCGCCGGCGTGCACGGTCTGACCGTTTCCGAGGCCAACGGCTACGGCCGTCAGCGCGGACACACCGAGGTCTACCGTGGCGCCGAGTACACCGTCGACCTGATTCCGAAGATCCGCATCGAGGTCCTGTCCGACGATGCGGACGCCGAGACCCTCGTCGGCGTGATCGTCAAGGCCGCCGGCACCGGAACCATCGGCGACGGCAAGGTCTGGGTCGCGCCGCTCGATTCCGTCACCCGCGTGCGTACCGGCGAGTCCGGTTCCGCCGCGATCTGACGCGACGCGCCGGTATCTTGCCGGCGCATGACAGACGTCCGGACGCTTTCGCTTTCCCAAGGTCCGGGCCATCAATAGACAAGGAGTCCCCGCACGCCGCTATCGGAGCCGTGCGGGGACTCCGTCGTATCGGGGAGTTTTCCGGCAGTTTTTTCCGGCAGTTTTCCGGAGACATCGACGCATCGACACATCAGGGGCATCCGGGCGGAATCACCCGGAACCTGAAACCCGAAGAAGGAGCCAGCAGACATGACCAGCGCGGTGGATGGTCTCAAACAACGATTCATGGAACTGAGCCGTCCGGACGACGACGGCGTGTACCGTAACGGCGCGGCCAAACGCAAGGCCCGCACCGAGCTTGCGATGACGAGCCTCAAGGCCCTGTGGGCCGAGGCGACGGCCGCCACGAGCTTCCCCGTGCCCGACCACGGCATCGGATTCGCCGCGGTCGGCTCGCTCGCCCGAGGCCAGATCGGCCCCTCCTCCGACCTCGACCTCGTCATCATCTACGACCCCCACGCGTTGAACGACCAGCAGCTCAACGAGCTCGCCAACAAACTGTGGTATCCGCTGTGGGATTCCGGACTCGACCTCGACCATTCGATCCGCACGCGCCAGCAGTGCGAATCGGTCACCGACCATGATCTGCCCGCCGCAATGGGCTGGCTCGACGTCGAACCGATCGCCGGCGACACCGCGCTCATCCGCGAAACCTCCGATTCGATCCTCGAACGCTGGCGCAAAGCCGCACGCAAACGCCTGCCCGAACTGCTCGACTCCGCCAAATCGCGCCTCGACGAGTTCGGTCGACTCCAATACCTGAACCAGCCCGACGTCAAGGAGGCACGCGGCGGTCTGCGCGATTCGGTCCTCGTCTCCGCGCTCGCCGTCTCCTGGCTGGCCGATCGCCCGCACGGCGTCTACGACGAGGCCGTCGACCGCCTGCTTGACGTGCGTGACTGCATCCACCTGGTCGCCAACAAGGACACGAACCTGCTGCTCACCCCCTATCAGGACAAGGTCGCCGCGATGCTCGGCCTCGCCGACCCGACCCTGCCGGCCGGCGGCGAGCGCGAGGCCAAGTCGATCGACGACATGCAGACGATGCTCGCGCGCATCGGCCGCCGCATCGCGTTCTCGCTCGACTCGACCGCCTCCCGCGCCGAGCATTCGCTCACGCACGAGAAGCCGCGATTCGCGTTCTTCCAGATGTTCTCCCAGCGCGCCGGCGGTCACCGCGAGGCGCCGAAGTTCGACATCCTCGCGCCCGGCGTCGCCGAACACGAGCATGAGGTCGTGCTCGCACCCGGCGTCGACCCGTCCGCCGACGCGTCGCTCGCCCTGCGCGTCGCGGTCGCGGCCGGACGTCACGGCCTGCCGATCAACCCGGGAACGCTCACCAACCTGCGCCGCTGCCCGATCCATTCGAACCGGTGGGACGACGCGTCGCGATCGCTGTTCATCGATCTGCTCGCCTGCGGCCCCGCGCTGCTCGACGTGTGGGAGGAGATCGATTTCGCCGACATTCCGGGCAAATGGATGCCCGAATGGCTCGGCATCCGCAATCGCCCGTCCGTGTCGGCCGCGCATCGTTACACGATCGACCGCCACACGATCGAGGTCGTGACGCGATTGGGGCGCGAGGTCGGATTCCCGTCGGCCGCCGCGCGGTCGGGCGAGGGGGCGAACTCCGCCGTCGGCTCAGCCGCGGACTCCGGTGAAATCCTCGCCGCCGACGGCACGGTCCACTACGACGACCGCCACTACGCCGCGCTCCTGCTCGCCGGACTCCTGCACGACATCGGCAAGCGCTCCGGCATCACCGACCATGCCGCCGAAGGCGCACGCCACGCGCCGGTCATCGCCCGACGCATGGGCTTCGACGACGACACCGTGCGCATGGTCACGTTCCTCGTGCGCGAACACCTGACGCTGAGCGAATTCGCGACCGGCCGCGATCCCAACGATCCGGCGACGGGGCGCGAGCTCGCCGATCGCGTGGATCATGATCCGGTCCTGCTCGACATGCTCTACGATCTGACGCGCGCCGACGGCTCGTCGCTCGGCGCGACCCCCGAGGAGACGATCACCAAACGATACGGCTGGAGCAAGTGGAGGGAGACCCTCGCGCGCCAAATGGTCATGGCGGCTCGTGCGCAGATGTGACGTGTCGCGCGTTCGCGGGTGAGCCGCGGGTTCCTGCGTGGGCCGC
>NZ_JFAL01000004.1:0-111623 GCF_006454495.1 Bifidobacterium sp. UTCIF-38
ATGCGTGCGTTGCGTGATGACATATTCAGGGTCTGCTCCGTTGGGTGCGGGCGTCGCGACACGCGCGGGGAGGAATGTGGATAGAGAAAATAGTTATCCACATTTCGGGGATAACTATGGGGATAACCCACTAAGTTATCCACAATATGGGGATAACTTAGTGGATAACTTGGGGATAACTTATCCACAGCGCGAGGGGCACTTGCGCAATCCGAAACACCGTGGTAATCGAATCTGAACACACGGTGAACTAACCGCCTTCTGGCCCGCGAAGCGGGTCTGAGGGGCAGTCATGATGGTCGGAGTATGTATGAATCCGCCATGAGCGAATCAAGGAAATCAAGGAGACAGGGATGAAGGAAACGAACGCGCGGGCATCCTCGGCATCCTCGGCCCCCTCGTCCTCCTCGGCATCCAAGCGCATCCTTGCCCTGGCGCTGCCGACCTTCGGCCAGCTCATCGCCGAACCGACGTTCATCCTCATCGACACCGCGATCGTCGGACATATCGGCGACGCGGCGCTCGCCGGCCTGTCGATCGGATCGACGATCATCCTCACCGCCGTCGGACTGTGCATCTTCCTCGCGTACTCGACCACCGCGCAGGTCGCGCATCTTCTCGGCGCGGGCCGTCGACGCGAAGGCATGCAGGCGGGCATCGACGGCCTATGGCTGGCGCTCGGCATCGGCGTGATCCTCGCCGTCGGCCTGTTCGCGGCCGCCGAACCGCTGTGCCGCGCGCTCGGCGGACAGGGCGAGGTGCTCGATCAGGCGGTCGCCTACACGCGGGCGATCGTCCTCGGCGCACCCGGCATGCTGCTCGTCTACGCCGCCAACGGCGTGTTCCGCGGCCTGCAGAAGGTGCGCATCACCCTGATCGCCTCGGCCTGCGGCGCAATACTCAACACCGTGCTCGACATCCTGTTCGTGATCGTGCTCGACTGGGGCATCGTCGGCTCCGGCACGGCCACGCTGATCGCGCAATGGTTCATGGGCCTGTTCCTTGCGATTCCGGCGATCCTGTGGGCACGAGCCGACGGCGCAACCCTGAACCCACAACTCTCCGGTCTCGCCCGGGCCGGCGGTGACGCCCTGCCGCTGTTCATCCGCACGCTCGCGATCCGCGCGGCGATGGTCGTGACCGTGGGTTGCGCGGCCCGCATGGGCACCGAGGTGCTGGCCGGATTCCAGGCGGTCAACTCGTCATGGAACTTCGCGATGAACATGCTCGACTCGGTCGGCATCGCAGGCCAGACGCTGGTCGGCGCGGCCCTCGGCGCCGGAGCGGTCGATCGGGCCCGTCGCCTCACCGGCGCCACCGGGCGCATGGGCCTTGCGGTTGGCGCGATCATCGGATTCGGATTCGCCGTAGTCGGCCTGTTCGCCGGCCACTTCTTCTCGCCAAGCCCGCAGATCCAGCTGCTGATCGCCGCCGGCATGGTCACGATGGGCGTGTTCTTCCCGTTGCAGGGCTGGATGATGGCCCTCGACGGCATCCTCATCGGCGCGCGCGACTACCGTTACCTCGCCGCGACCTGCCTTGTGACGGCGGGCGTCTACATCGCCGTGGTCATGGCGCTCGCCGATCTCGCCCTGCCGCTCATCCCCGGCGACTTCGCCCGCACGATCATCCTGTGGACCGTGTTCAACGTGATCCTCATGGGCGGCCGCGGCCTCGCCAACGGTCTGCGCGCCCGCGGCGACCAGTGGATGCGCGCATAGCGTCCATCATCTACCGCAGTTGCACGATGAACCTATACTTAGGGGCTATGGCTGAGGAACCTTGGGAAGATACGCGGGCCGACGACGCGTTCGTCGCGGTCGCGGGAGGCGGAGACGACTACGCCGGCGGCGGGTCGCAGAACGGCGGCAACCGCAACGGTGGTGCCCGTGGCGCCGGCAATCGCAACGGCGGCGGCTACGTACCCGGCGCGACCGGCACCCCCGTGCGCGACGCGCTCTTCGACCGCGTGCCCCCGCACGACGACGACGCGGAGATGGCCGTGCTCGGCGGCATGCTCATGAGCAAGGACGCCATCGGCGAGGTCTCGCAGATGATCGAGGTCACCGACTTCTACCAGCCGAAGCACCAGACCATCTACGAGGCGATCATCAACCTGTTCTCCGCGAGCCAGCCGGTCGACGCGGTGCTCGTCGCCAACGAACTGCTGAAGCACGGCGACCTCGACAAGGTCGGCGGCGCCGACTACCTGCATTCGCTCGTCGCGGCCGTGCCGACCGCCGCGAACGCCACATACTACGCCGAAATCGTGCATCAGCGCGCGATTCTGCGCAAGGTGATCGCCGCCGGCACGAAGATCGCCCAGCTCGGCTACTCCGCGGAGGGCTCGCAGGCCGAGGACGTCGTCAACCTCGCGCAGGCCGAGGTGTACGAGATGTCCGTAGGCAAGGTGCGTCAGGACTATTCCGCGATCTATCCGGTGGTTCGAGACACCCTCGATCAGATCGACAAGCTCCAGCAGGGCCTGATCAACAAGGGCGTGCCGACCGGATTCCACGACATCGACGACGTGACGCAGGGCCTGCAGCCCGGTCAGATGGTCGTCGTCGCGGGACGTCCGGCCATGGGCAAGTCGACGCTCGGTATCGACTTCGCGCGTGCCGCCGCCCTGCACCACAACCTCACGACGATCGTGTTCAGCCTCGAGATGAGCAAGGTGGAGCTCGCTCAGCGCATCATCTCCGCCGAAACCGATATCCCGCTCGGAGCGCTGCGCCGCGCCGACGAGATCACGCCGGAGCGTTGGAACACGCTCAACTCGTTCTGGACGAAGCTGGAGAGCGCGCCGCTGTTCATCGACGACAGTCCGAACATGAGCCTGATGGAGATCCGCGCGAAATGCCGCCGTCTCAAGCAGACGAACGATCTCAAGCTCGTGGTCATCGACTACCTGCAGCTCATGACCTCGGGCAAGCAGGTCGAAAGCCGCCAGCAGGAGGTCTCCGAGTTCTCGCGTGCGTTGAAGCTGCTCGCCAAGGAGCTCGAGGTGCCGGTCGTGGCCCTCTCGCAGCTCAACCGTGGCCCGGAGATGCGCAACGACAAGAAGCCGCAGCTGTCCGATCTGCGTGAATCCGGTTCGATCGAGCAGGACGCCGACGTGGTGTTCCTCGTGCATCGCCCGGACTTCTATGATAAGGAGGACAGGCCGGGCGAGGCCGACATCATCATGGCCAAGCACCGTAACGGTCCGACCGAGACGTTCCATCTGGCGTTCCTCGGAGCGATGTCGAAGTTCCAGGACATGCCGCAGGACTACAGCAATCAGGGAGTGTGAGATGACGAATCATAATGTCATGGGCGGTTCGTGGGGTGGCTCAAACGCCCCGAGCGGACTGTGGTACTCCTTCGCGACGCCGCTGATCGGCAAGGGCGTGCGCTGGGCGTCGCGCGTCACGCATCACGGTGGTTCCGCGTTGCCCGGCAAGATCGTCGAGACGATCGACCCGACGTTCCTCGCGCGCACGCTCGCGCAGCTGCCGCTCGGCGTCGTGCTCGTGTCCGGCACGAACGGCAAGACCACGACCACGCGCATGGTCGCCTCGATGCTCTCCGATCTTGGCCTGAAGGTGTTCACCAATCCGACCGGATCGAACTTCACGCGCGGCGTCGTCTCCGCGCTGCTGCAGACCGTGCCGCTCACCGGCCGGCTCGACGCCGACATCGCCGTGCTCGAGCTCGACGAGGCGTACGCCGTGCATTTCGTGCGCCAGGTCAAGCCGCGGTACGCATTGCTGCTCAACGTGATGCGCGATCAGCTCGACCGGTTCGGCGAGATCGACAACACCGCCCGACTGCTGGGCCATGTGGCGCAGGCCACCACCGGCACGGTGGTGCTTAACCGCGAGGATCCGCGCATCGCCCGCCTTGCGGGACTCGCGCCGGTCAGCACGACGGTCAAGTACTTCGGTCTGTCCGACGATCTGAAGCGGTTCTTCCCCTCCGACGACGACATGGCGACGACCGTGTCCGTCGAGGGGGCCGCCGAGGGCAAGGACGATGCGTCGGCGTCCGATAAGCCGAAGACGGCCGCATCCGACTCCGGTGCGGAGGATGGAACCGACGCCGCGGCCAAGCAGGCCCCGGCAGCCGACCTGTCCGACACGCTCACCCTGCCTCCCGTGAACCCGGAGGCCCTGGCCATCGCCACGCTGCCGGCCGACGTCACCCTGACCGAGGTCGGCGACCACGCCGCCACGTTCCGTCTGTCCGGGGAACCGGGCAAACCGGTCAGGCCCGGCGCGTCCGACAACACTGCCATCGAACGCCACACCAAGGTCAGGCTCGAAGGCGTCTACAACCTCTTCAACGCCGCCGCAGCGCTCGCCGTCGTGCGCGCGGTGATCAGGGATGCGAACAGGGCGGCGGGGTCCGCCATGCTCAAATCGATGACATCGCCGAAATTCCAAGCCTTCCGCACCCGCCTGCAGCGTTTCGCCGACGCGAAGTCCGACGATCTGATCGCCGCCGTCTCCCGCGTCACCCCGGCGTTCGGACGCGGCGAGGTCATCGACGTGAACGGTTCGCCGACCGAACTGCTGCTCGTCAAGAACCCGATGGGCTTCCGCCTCTCGCTCGCGAGCTTCCCGCCCGAGGGCGCCGACACGATGATCGTCATCAACGACGAATACGCCGACGGCCGCGACATGAGCTGGCTGTGGGACGTCGACTTCACATCGCTCAAGGAGACCGGCGTCGCGCAGGTCTCCGGCGTGCGCGCATGGGACATGGCCCTGCGACTCGGCTACGACCAGGTGAAGGTCGAGGAGGTCGACCCCGATATCGACGCCGCGCTCGCCGCATTCGTCAAGCGCAATCCGGGGCATCCCAAGCACATCTACTGCACGTACACCGCGATGCTCAAGGTCCGCGCCGCGCTGGGCCGCATCGCCAACGTCGCCGACGCCGGCGTGGGCACGGGCAAGTAAGCGGGCAAGTAAGGAAGGAACGATGGGCAAGACAATCGACGTGATGTCCCTCTACCCGAAGGACATGAACATCTACGGCGACTCCGGCAACGTGCTGACGATCCGTCGTCGCCTCGAACTGTACGGCTACGATCCGGTCATCCACCAGTACAATCAGGGCGACGACTGGCCCGACCACGTCGACCTGATCCTCGGCGGCGGCGGTCAGGACAGCGGTCAGGGCAAGATCATCGACGACTTCTTCCGCCGCGCCGATCTCATCCGCGGACTCGCGTTCCACGGCACCCCGATGCTGATGATCTGCGGCATGTACCAGCTGTTCGGCGAGTACTTCGAAACCGCCGAAGGATCGCGACTCGAGGGCATCGGCGTGATCGGCGCGTACACGGTCGGCCGCAACGTGCGCATGATCGGCAACCTCGTCGAGCATTCCGACGATTTCGGCGACATCATCGGCTACGAGAACCACTCCGGCCAGACGTTCCTGCGCGAAAGCACGACCCCGCTCGGCACGGTCGACGTGGAGGGACGCGGCAACAACGGCAAGGACTACACGGAGGGCGCTCGCGTGTTCAACGTGATCGGCACGTACATGCACGGCTCGCTGCTGCCGAAGAACCCGCTGATCGCCGACTTCCTCATCCGCAACGCCGTCGAGCGCCGATACGGCGCGCTCAACGACGGGCGACTCGCCACGGACGATCAGACCCCTGAGCAGGCCGCCGAACTGGACCGCATCGATACGGTCGCCGAACAGGCGCGCAAGGTGGCGGCCGCGCGCCCGCGGTAGCCAACCGTGCGATGCGCGGAGTGTCGCCCAATAATCGCGTGCAGCCCGATGGAGTACGCTGGGAAGTACGAGCGCGCGGCATCATGCGCCGCGCACCGGCCTCGACATCCGAGAAGGACATCCGATAAGGAGGGGTATCATGGCAGATTTCGATTTGGGTGACGGCCTGCGCAAGGTCGTGCTGGCGGGCATCGGCGCCCTCGCCACCGGCTACGAGAAGGGCAGCGAGCTCGTTGACGATCTCGTCAAGAAGGGCGAGCTGACCGTCGAGCAGGGCAAGAGCCTCAACACCGAGCTCAAGCGCAAGGTGGGGGAGTCTCTGGTCAACGACGCGAACAAGGACGACGAGAAGCGCGCCGCCAAGGCCGAGGGCGAGACCGAGGCGACTGCGGAGGACGCCGAGGACAAGCCTTCCGAGGTCTGATTCACGGGACCTGACCCATCGGTCATTGTCCTGCACCGAACCCCGTCACGGCGTTCACTCGTCGTCCCGGGGTTCGTTTGCGATTACGGAAGGCAAGGTACATAGGAGGCGAGTATGGAGCAGGACAGCACGCGCGGAAAGCCCACGAAGGCCACCGAGGACGTCTCGTCACGGTCCGCGGAATCGGGATCTGCCGCACGTTCCGCCGCAGACACATCGTCTTCCCCGGCATCGCGTTCCTCCGACCCGATGTACCCGTCGGGCGCCTATCCGGTCTACGCCGAAACCATCGGCCTGTTCGGCCCGCATCGCGACGACTTCTCCCAGCGCTACCACCTGACCCGTTGGGGCAAGGCTAAGCGACTCGCCCACATCACGCGCATCGTCAACCAGTTCGACGCGCTGAAGGGCCTCACCCCGGTCAAGATGCGCCTGATGTTCGAAGCGCTCGGTCCCACCTTCGTCAAGGTCGGCC
Source organism: Bifidobacterium sp. UTCIF-38 (assembly GCF_006454495.1). Taxonomy (NCBI): domain Bacteria; kingdom Bacillati; phylum Actinomycetota; class Actinomycetes; order Bifidobacteriales; family Bifidobacteriaceae; genus Bifidobacterium; species Bifidobacterium sp. UTCIF-38. The sequence goes on from NZ_JFAL01000004.1 coordinate 6,636, forward strand.
AGATCCTGTCGATGCGTTCCGAGATCCTGCCGCAGAGCTTCTGCGACGAACTCGCCAAACTGCGCGCCGACGCCGATCCGATGCCCTACCAGACCGTCATCGACACGCTCGCCGCCGAATACGGCCGGCCGATCGACACGATCTTCGAGCACATCGACCCGCATCCGCTCGGCTCCGCATCCCTCGCACAGGTACATCGCGCGACGCTGACCACCGGCGAGGACGTCGCTGTCAAGGTCCAGCGACCTGGCGTGCGCGAGACGATGGCGCAGGACGTCTCCATCATGCGATCGATCGCCAAGGTAGCCACCAAGGTGATCAGCACCTCGCAGATCGTCGACCTCAAAGGCGTCGTCGAGGAACTGTGGGACACGTTCGAATCGGAGACCGACTTCCTCGTCGAAGCGCGCAACCTCGCCGAATTCAAACGATTCGCCGCACCGTTCAAATACATGGACTGCCCCAAGCCCTACCCGGACCTGTGCACCGAACATGTGGTCGTCATGGAGTACGTGGAGGGCATCTCCGTCTCACACGCCGGCGAACTGGTCGCCGCCGGCTACGACCTGAAGGACATCGGCACCAAACTCGTCGACAACTACTCCACGCAGATCCTCGACGACGGCTTCTTCCACGCCGACCCGCACCCGGGCAACATCATCATCCGCGGCGGGCAGATCGTCCTGATCGACCTCGGTATGACCGGCCGGCTCGACGCCAAAACGCGCGCGGTCATGAAGGACATGATCTTCGCCGTCGCCAAGCAGGACTCGCCCGCGCTCGCCGACGGCCTCCTGCGATTCGCCGGCGGTGAGGCCGATCCGGCCGACTATCCGGCCCTGCTCGCCGATCTCGACGTGATCGTCAAGGAGTACGGTACGGTCGATCTGGCCGACCTCGACATCGCCGCGTTTCTTACCGCATTGACCTCGCTTGCGCAAAGGCACGGCATCGAGGTGCCGAGCACGATCACGACGGTCGGCCGTGCGCTGGTCACGCTCGAGGGACTGCTCGATGAGTTCATCCCGGACGTGAACATGATCGAGATCATCTCCCAGCACATCGTCACCTCGCGCACGCCCGACCAGATGGTCAAGGACGAGCTGAAATCGCTTGGTCTCGAGAGTCATGCGGCCCTGCACAGCGCGCTCGAGGCGATGAGCGAGCTCAACGTGGCCGCCCGCATGCTCACACGCGGCCAACTGCGCATGAACATGGAGCTTGTCGGTTCGCAGGAGCCGTTCCAGCTGCTCTCCGATATGGTCAACAGGCTCACGATGGCGCTGATCGTGGTTGGCCTGTTCATCGGCTCGTCCATCGTCTACTACGCCGGCATGAAGCCGATCATCTTCGGCATCCCGATCGTCGGCTTCATGGGCTACGTCGTCGCCTTCGTCCTCGGCTGCTGGATCGTCCTAGACATCTACCTCAAAGGCCGCAAGTCCAAAAAGCGGTAGTGTATAGCCCCTCCATCGGTGAGCCCGTAGTCCGGCCTGTGGCTCGTTCGTCCCGTAGTCAAGGGACGTACGCTGCCATCATCATGTACGTACGTTCCTCGTGGCTAGCCGGATCCATACCCCAATGGGCGTACGCTGCGGTCGTCTCAGCATACGTTCCTTGTGGCTATCGGGTCTCTATCACCCGTATTCGTACTCTGACCGACTGGAGGCGTACGAATACGGGTGATTTCATCGCTCAAACCCCGTTCCTCGTACGCTGAGTCGACCTGAGCGTACGGAGAACGGGGTTCCCCTGTCGCTAGTCCCGATATGCGTACTCACATTCGGGACAGATCATCCACCGTGTTATGCACACTATCCCCATGACCATCAATCGGTGTGGCGGTCTCGCATCGGACCTCCTACCGTGAAGACATGAAACAGCACAAGGTAGTGAATACGCTGATCCGTGAGTCCGAGGAACAGCGGCGATGTCTGTACGGTGGCGATGACGCGGTACGGCGTGCCCTGCGTCGACGGTATTCGATCGGGGAATTGGTCTCCCCATATCCGAACATCTACGCTCGTCCTGAATACTGGAAGGGGCTGAACACGTGTCAACGCTCCCTGTCTGTGGCGAGAACATTGCATCTGATGCATCCGCAATGGGTGTTCACCGGTCTGACGGCTCTTGACGCCTACGGCTTCGATCACACATGGCGATTGCACGGCGAAACGGTGATGATCGCGGACAATCGTGGACGTGGCGACAGAGTGATGGCGAATCAGGGTTCCTACACACTGCGACGCGTGTTCGTTCCGACGATCCGGGCGTCCATGATCGCCGGGATTCCGGTCACCGATGCCGGTCGGACACTGGTGGAATGTGCCAGGCGAGTCTCTTTCATCCAGGCCCTGCCGATGTTCGATTCGGCCATCCGCAAGGGAATCGCCATGGATGATGTGCGTGCCGCATGCCGTGGGTCCCGATCCGATCTCACCTCGGTGCTACGGGTGCTGCAATACGCCAATGGCAAGTGCGAGAACGGCGGTGAGTCGATGGTCTACGGGGTGATCGTGTCCGGCGGATACGCCGTTCCCGAATTCCAGGTGGAGTTCCGCACGGCCGATCGGGCATATCGCGTCGACTTCCTCTGGCGACTCCATGACGGGCGCATCATCGTGTTGGAATACGACGGCATGCGTAAATACTCCGATCCGTCCATGGCTGGCCGTAGATCGGTCAAACAGGTGGTCAGCGACCAGCTGACCCGTGACCAGTCGCTGCGTTCGCTCGGCGTCACGACGATTGTTCATTGCGATTACGACGATGTGTCGGCCCAGAAACCGTTGTTGCGCAAACTGTCCGACGCCGGAGTCCCATGGATCGGCCGCCCGTGGTGAGGTGTCCTGGGAACTCATCCGGCCGTGAAGTCCAAGGATTCATCCGGCTGAGAAACCGTCCCCCTAGACGAGCCCATCCCTAGTATCTCGCGCCAGTGATTCAGGGGAGCTGGCCCGCGAAGCTGGTCTGAGGGGTAGCCGATTCGTCAATGAATGTACGGCGCAGAGTAGTGGACGAACCCGTCCCCATAGGCCACGTACGCTCACCGGGGTCATCTCGACCCAACTCCCGTTCCCAGTACGCTGGCCCTTGCTCAGCGTACGTCCCTCGTGACTATCAGATTTCCATCACCCGTATTCGTATGCTGACTGACTGGCAGCGTACGAATACGGGTGATTGCATCGGTCAAGCCCCGTTCTCCGTACACTGGCCCGACCTGAGCGTACGGAGAACGGGGTTTCCGCCGATGGCGTCTCGTTCTTCGTACACCGGAGGTCGCCGGAGGCCGGATAAAAGTCGGATAGAGGTCGGATGACCGCCGGACACTGTATTCCTCCGCTCACCAATCCCCGGCGAGCAGGAATTCGTCGATGCGGCGGTGTTCGATGCCATTTCGCGGGCGCAGGATCGGGTCCATCGACACCACGGTCTTCGGATAGTTGTCCGCGATGGAGTCGAACGCTCCGAACTCGCGGTCGATCGTCTTCTGGGACTGCATCAGGTAGGTGACCTGCACGTAGCGGCGGATGTCTCCCTTGGCGAAGACGAAGTCGACCTCCTTGCCAGCCGTCGCGCCGACCGATACACGGTATCCGCGGCGCAGTCCCTCCATCGCGACGATGTTCTCCAGCAGCCCCTGCAGCTGGTCCATGCCGTCGCCGACGACCGCTCCGCGCAGACCATGGTCGGCGACGTAGTATTTCTGCATCGTCTTAAGTACCTGTTTGCCGGCGATGTCGTATCGTGGCATCTTCTCCAGCAGGAACGCATCGCAGAAGTAGTCGAGGTAGTTGATGACGGTCTGCACGCCGATGTCCAATCGCTCCGATTTGAGATACGCTGCGATGGCGCTGGCGGAGAACGTGTTGCCGATGTTCTGCATGGCGAACAGGGCGACCCGCTCCAGCAGGGAGACGTCGCGGATGCGGTGCCGCCGGACGATGTCCCTCAGCACGACGGACCGGTAGATGTCCGTCAGATAGGTGCGCTGGCTGTCCTCGTCCCAGTCGTGGGTGGCCACGAACGGCATGCCGCCGATGCGCAGGAAGTCCTCGAACGAATGGTCTGCCCCAAGGAGCGTCCGTGCTTCGACGAACTCGGCGTAGCCGAACGGATATACCTCGAACTGCACGTATCTGCCGCCGAGATACGTGGCGAGTTCGCCGGACAGCAGCGTCGAGTTGGACCCGGTGATGTACACATCCGCCGGCGTGGTGGCGCGCAGCGAGTTGACGATCTTCTCGAAGTCCCGTACCTCCTGAACCTCGTCGAGGAAGACGTAGGGTTTTCCGTCAATGCCTTCCAGACGCTTCATCAGATACGGGTACAGTTTGTCCGGGTCATGCAGAGGAGTGAGTGAGTAGTCCTCGAAATTCAACGAGATGAACTGCTCCGGCTTGCGACCTTCCTCGACGAGTCTGCGCTGGATGAGCCGCAGCATGTCCGATTTGCCGCTTCGACGAAGCCCCACCAGCACCTTGACGACGTCTTCGTCGATGAACGGTGCGATGCGATCAAGATATTGCGGGCGATTGACCAGTTGCGGTCGACTTTCTTCCATGCAAGAAAGTATAGCAAAATCGTGGCCAATTTCTTCCATACAAGAAATTGATGGCGATTTTGGGATGAACTTCTTGTATGGAAGAAATTAGATGCACGCCTCAGTCGAGTGGTAGCGTCGACTCACGCTGGACGAGCCGGCAGGGGACGTAGTCGACGCCGTGATGCGGGCGGCCGTTGATCGCGTCCATCAGGTAGTGCGCGGCTCGCCGTCCGATGAGCTCGGTCTCGTTGTCGATCGAGGTCAGCGCGGGCCTGGAGCTCTTGGTGAGCACGTCCCAGTTGTCGTGGCCGATGACCGCGACGTCGTCCGGGATCTTCATGCCCTGCTGCTTCAGCGCGTCGATGCATCCGCGCGCGAGCTGGTCGGACTGGCAGACGACCGCGTCGAAGTCGACGCCCTGATCGAGCAGCAGTCGCGTGGCGGCGCGACCCCAGTTCTCGTCCCATCGGCCGTAGCGGATCGGTCCGGCCGGCTCGAGGCCGAATTCGGCCAGCGCCTCGAGCGCGCCCTTGGTGCGGTCGGTGGCCGCGGTGTACGTCTCGTCGCCACCGATGATCGCGATCCTGTGCCGTCCGCAGGAGATGAGGTGGTTGACGGCGGTGCGTCCGGCCTCCACGTTGTCGCAGGTCACCGAGCAGTCGTTCGGGTCGGTCGAGGGGCCGTACGCATAGACGAGCGGCACACCCCAGTCGTTGCCGAGCGAGGGCCGCGGGTTGGTCTCGCGTTGCACGATGAGCAGCCCGTCAACCTTCAGATCGAGCAGTTTCTCGACGTGTGTACGTTCCATCGCGGCGTCGCCGCGCGCGTTGGCCAGCAGGACGGAGATCGACTGCGCGCGCAGCTCGTTCTCGGCGCCGATGAGGATCGGGGTGGAGAAGCGGCCCTGCAGGTCGGAGGTGACCAGTCCGATAAGCCCGGATGTGCCGCGGGCGAGCGACTGGGCGAGTTTGTTCGGCGCGTAGTTGAGCTGTCGGGCTGCCTCGAGCACCCGCTGGCGGGTCTCCTCGCTGATGCGCGGCTTGTTGTGCAGCGCCTTCGACGCGGTCGCAAGCGATACGCCGGCCGCCGCCGCCACATCCTCAAGTCGCGCGCTCTGACGTCTGTCCTCGACCATGGCCGTTCCTTTATGAAAGTCGGTGAAACTGTTGTTGTGCCCGTTCCGACTGCTGCGTCGGAACTGAACTTCAGTATAGTCACGATGCGAAAGTTTTCGCAAATCGGTTTTTCGTGTTGATGAGGCGTGATGATGGTGTTCGATTCTGTGCGCAATGTCGTGCGAAAGTTTTAAAGTGTGAGTTTTCGCAGATGATTGCGTAATCATTTGTAGACACGCCGCAATTTCCGGCGATTTTCGACGGTCAAAATGATTGACGCAACACATGAAGGCATGTATTGAAGGCTGTTTTTCGCTATTTTTCAAGGATTCGCATAGCTTGGCGACCTGCTTCAAGAAAAGTGCGAAAGCGGTTTTGCAATAACGGGCGAATGGCGCTATATTGTGAAAAGGCTTTCGCGGAGTTTCGTTCGGTCGAAGGAGGACCGGGTGGAACACCGCGAGGGACCGGAGGCGGAAAGTCCGCCACCGCCTCTCAGAGATGAGCGGAACATTTTTAGAGAAAGAAGCGATTATGGCTTTCAACAAGGTCACCCGCGCACTGGCCGGCATCGCCGCCGCCGCAATGCTTATCCCGCTGGCCGCCTGTGGTGGTGGCTCCGGCAGCACCGGTGCCGCCGACACCTCCGACATCCCGGCGAAGGGCACCGACGACGGCACCACGATCACCATGTGGACCCGCTCCCCGCTGGAGCGTCAGGCCAAGGGCGTCGTCGAGGCGTACAACAAGAGTCACAAGAACCAGGTCAAGCTCGAGATCATCCCGAACGACGACATGGAGGGCAAGGTCGGTGGCGCCACGCAGACCGACTCCCTGCCCGACATCCTCGCCGGCGACGTCGTGCGCATCCCGTACTGGGCGTCCGAGGGCATCTTCGCCGACATCACCAAGCAGATCGACGGACTCGACAACTTGAAGGATCTGCAGCAGGGCCACATCGAGGCCGGCACCGTGGACGGCGCCAAGCACACCCTGCCGTTCATCACCGACGTCTCCGTGATGGTCTGGAACAAGAACCTCTACAAGGAGGCCGGACTCGACCCGGAGCAGGGCCCGAAGTCCATCGCCGAGTTCACCGAGCAGGCCAAGAAGATCGCCGCCCTCAACAAGGACGGAGTCGCGGGCTCCTACCTCGCCGGCCAGTCCGGTGGCGCCCTGGTCTTCGATCTCTTCCCGTCCGTGTGGGCCGACGGTGAGAACGTCATGAACGACGACGGCACCGAAGCCACGCTCGACAACGACTCCATGAAGGCCGTCCTCGACGCCTACAAGGAGCTGGCCAACACCCAGAACGGCCTCGGCGCGGGTTCCAAGGAGGAGACCGGCGCGACGTGGACCGCCCCGTTCGCCAACGGCAAGATCGGCGTCATGCCCTACCCGAACACCTCCCTCAACGACATCTTCGACGCTGAGAAGTCCGGTGGCTTCGAGGTCGGCGTGACCCCGATCCCGGGCACCAAGGAAGGCAAGACCTCCACGTTCCTCGGCGGTGACGCCATGGGCATCTCGAAGGATTCCAAGCACGTCGCCCAGGCCTGGAACTTCCTCTACTGGCTGATGCAGTCCGACACCCAGAAGGAAGTCTTCGCCGACAACGGCTACACCGCCTCCAACATCGAGACCCTGAAGACCGCCTACGACGACGCCGATCCGCGCATCCAGACCATCAACTCCACGATCATCGACGGTAACGGCAAGACCCCGAAGTCCGCCGCCTTCAACGAGGGCTTCAACGCCGCCGGCTCCCCGTGGCAGCTGCTCGTCCAGAACGCCGTCTGGGGCAAGTCCGACCTCAAGGCCGACAACCAGGCCGTCACCGACGTCCTCGCCGGCAACTGATCGCACTGATCTCCTGAATCAACCGAATAACTGAACGCACATAACTGAACAACCGGCGGCCGCCCCGTCCTTCACGGGCGGCGGCCGCCGGCCCACCAACCGAACATATCCGCGCGTATCCTCGTGCATCCCCTGACTGTGTTCCGTTGCCGGGGCCGATTCCGCAACCTCCTGGTTCATCTCCTTCCTTTCTCCTTCTTCCGAAACCCGAGGAATTGGCCCTGATAACGGATTGCATTCAATCCGAACAAGCGATCATCGTTCGATCACCATTCACAAATCCCCACAAAGGAGTGAAGCATGTCAAGTGTTTCCAATTCCGCCGCGGCCGTGCCCGAGCGCAAGTCCACGGCCAAGGCCCAGGCGTTCAAGCGGGGCATCCTGTACGCCCTGCCCGATTGGGTCATGATCGTTGTCCTGTTCTTCGTGCCGATCGTGCTGCTCGTCTACATGGCATTCTCCCGTTGGAGCCTGCTGGGCGGCAACCGCGGCATCAACTTCCCGGACAACTTCGTCAAGGTGTTCGAGCACAAGCTGTTCTGGCCCTCGATCGGCTTCACGCTGGAATACACCGTGATCGTCACGATCTTCCTGCTGATCCTCGGCCTCGGCCTGGCCCTGATCGTGCAGGAGTCGACCAAGTGGAACAACGTGCTGAGGACCTGCTTCCTGCTGCCCTCCGCCACCGGTCTCGCCTCCGCGTCCCTGCTGTTCTACGCCCTGTACTCCCCGCAGGTCGGCCCGCTCACCAAGATCCTGAGTGCGCTCGGACTCGTGCAGGAGGGCGGCTCGGTGCTCGCCACCGGCCAGTCCGCGCTGTGGGCCACGATCATCGTCATCGTCTGGCGATTCTCCGGCTACTACATGCTGCTCATGATGATCGGCCTGCAGGCCATCCCGGGCGACCTCTACGAGGCGGCACGCATGGACGGCGCCGGCACCTGGCGCATCTTCCGCTCCATCACCCTGCCGCTGATGAAGCCGACCATCGTGATGTGCCTCGTCTACTGCGTCACCGGTTCGATCCTCGCCTTCGACCAGTTCTTCATCCTGACCAAGGGCGGTCCGAACAACTCCACGATGACCGTCGTCCAGCTCATCTACAACTTCGCGTTCGACTCCAAGAAGGACCTCGGCATGGCCGCGGCGCTGTCGCTGATCGTGCTGATCGCCCTCGTGATCATCAACTCCATCCAGATGCGCGGCATGCGCGACAACACCAAGTGAGAAAGGGGAGGTAACACATCATGACTACCCCGCTGTGGAAGCGCGTCATCGCGCGAGTCCTGGAAGCCCTTCTGGCCATCATCTTCGTCTCCCCGCTGATCTGGGTCGTGGTCAGCTCCTTCAGCCCGCAGAAGGGCTCCGCCCAGTCGGAAGGTTGGGGCATCGCCAACTACCTGACCCTGTTCGGCTATCAGGAAGGCCTGCCGAAGTACCTGTTCAACTCGGTCATCGTCTCGCTGGTCGCCGTGGTCTTCTCCGTGGTCGTCTGCACGCTGGCCGGCTACTCGTTCTCCCGCTTCGACTACCCGGGCCGCAACCTCGGCTTCATGGTCACCCTGTCCATCCTCATGGTTCCGTACGCCTCGCTGCTGATCCCGCTGATGGTGTGGTTCAAGGACATCGGCCTCAACGACACCCTGCTCGGCGTCGGCCTCGTCATCACGCTGTTCCAGCTGCCGATGTCGACGTTCATCATGCGCAACGCGTTCGACGCGATCCCGAAGGACATGGAGGAGGCCGCCATGGTCGACGGCTGCAACTCCTTCCAGGCCCTGTTGAGGATCCTCGTGCCGGTCGTCAAGCCCTCGATGGTCACCGTCGGCCTGCTCGCCTTCCTCGAGGCGTGGAACAACTTCATGATCCCGCTGTACTTGAGCTCCTCGGCCAAGTCCACCCTGCCGCTCGCGATGGTGAACATGCGCCAGCAGACCATGGGCGTCATCGACTACGGTGCCACCGAAGCCGGCGTCGTCGTCCTGCTCATCCCCTGCGCCATCCTCTTCCTCGCCCTCCAGAAGTACTACGTCAAGGGCTTCATGGCTGGAGCGGTAAAGGGCTGACACTCTTCCCGGCACAATAAACAACAGTCGGGCCGGTTCGCTTGATGCGCCGGCCCGACGCATCCGAAAGGTACATCATGAAGGTAACGATTACCTCCCCGTTCTGGAAGCAGCGTCGCGACCAGATCGTCGAATCGGTGATCCCCTATCAGTGGGGAGTGATGAACGACGAGATCGACACCGTCGTCCCCGACGATCCGGCGGGTAACCAGCTTTCCGACAACAAAAGCCACGCGGTCGCGAACCTGAAGGTCGCCGCGGGCGAGCTCGACGACGAGTTCCACGGCATGGTCTTCCAGGATTCCGACGTCTACAAGTGGCTCGAGGAAGCCGCCTACGCGCTCGCCTACCACCCGGATCCGGAGCTCAAGGCCCTGTGCGACCGCACGGTCGACCTGATTGCCCGAGCCCAGCAGCCCGACGGCTATCTTGACACCCCCTACCAGATCAAGTCCGGTGTGTGGGCACACCGCGAGCGTTTCAGCCTGATCCAGCAGAGCCACGAGATGTACGTGATGGGACACTACATCGAGGCCGCCGTCGCCTACCACGACGTGACCGGCAACGAGCAGGCCCTTGACGTGGCGAAGAGGATGGCCGATTGCCTCGATGCCAACTTCGGGCCGGAGGAAGGCAAGATCCACGGCGCCGACGGCCATCCCGAGATCGAGCTGGCTCTCGCCAAGCTGTACGACGTGACCGGTGAACGGCGCTATCTCGCGCTCGCCCAGTACCTGATCGACGTGCGCGGTCAGGACCCGCAGTTCTACACCAAGCAGCTCAAGGCGATCGACAACGACAGCATCTTCCCGGACCTCGGCTTCTACAAGCCCACGTACTTCCAGGCCGGCGAGCCGGTCCGTCAGCAGCAGGCCGCCAACGGCCACGCCGTGCGCGTCGGCTACCTGTGCACCGGCATCGCCCACGTCGCGCGTCTGACCGGCGACGAGGAGCTGATGGACACCGCCAGGCGATTCTGGCGCAACATCGTCACCAAGCGCATGTACGTGACCGGCGGCATCGGCTCCACGCATGTCGGCGAATCGTTCACCTACGACTACGACCTGCCAAACGACACGATGTACGGCGAGACCTGCGCGTCCGTGTCGATGAGCATGTTCGCCCAGCAGATGCTGCTCGCCGAGCCGAAGGCCGAATACGCCGACGTGCTCGAGAAGGAGCTGTTCAACGGCTCGATTGCCGGCATCTCCCTCGACGGCAAGCAGTACTACTACGTCAACGCCCTGGAGACCACGCCCGACGGCCTCGACAACCCGGATCGCCACCATGTGCTCTCGCATCGCGTCGACTGGTTCGGCTGCGCCTGTTGCCCGGCCAACATCGCCCGACTCATCGCCTCGGTGGATCGCTACATCTACACCGAGCGCGACGGCGGTCGCACTGTCTTGAGCCACCAGTTCATCGCGAACGCCGCAGTCTCCTCGCGCGGGCTTCGAGCCGAGCAGCGTTCGAACTTCCCGTGGAATGGCCACGTCGAGTACACGGTCTCGTTGCCGGGTGCTGCTGCGGGCGATTCCGGCGTCTCGGCCGAGCCCGTCCGCTTCGGCGTGCGCATCCCCGCGTGGTCGCGCGGATCGTACGCGCTCACGGTCAACGGCCAGCCGTTCGCCGGCGATCTCGAGTACGGTTTCGCGTACGTCGACGTCGCCCCCGGCGAAACCGCCGAGATCGCGCTCGACCTCGACATGTCCGTTCGATTTGTGCGCGCCAACTCGCATGTGCGCTCCGACGCCGGGCAGGTCGCTGTCACGCGTGGCCCGCTCGTCTACTGCGCCGAGCAGGCCGACAACGCGGGCGATCTGTGGGATTACCGTCTCGCCGACGGCGTGACCGGCGCCGACGCGACCGTCGCGTTCGAGCCGGACCTGCTGGGTGGCGTCGATACGGTCAGCTTGCCGGCCGTGCGCGAGTCCGCCGACCCGGACGACGCGCCGCTCTACCTCGACGCCGATGAACCGCGTTCCGGCGACCCCGCCACGCTGAAGCTCATCCCGTACTACGTCTGGGCCAACCGCGATCTGGGCCAGATGCGCGTCTTCCAGCGTCGCTAGCCCCCGCTGGCGTCCCGGTCACTGCTAGCCGAGAGGTCCCCGTCACACGCTGACGGAAACCTCTCGCCGGCAGCGTCCCAGTGGGCCATGTCCGCCGCATCATGACGGAAACCTCTCGCCAAGGAGGTCCTCCGCGAGACAAATCGGTCACACCGCAACCACGGCCTCTCGCCAAGCAGCCGCCAGCGAGAGGCCGTTGCCATGTCCTGACGAAAACCTCTCGCTTGGGGGCGTGCGACCCGACTACGATGGGAGCAAACACGTCAACAGGGCCGATAACGGGGGAGCGCAAGCATGACCGCGTACATGGATCACAAGGATCTGACGAACGACATCATCGACGAGGAACGCGCGCGTCAGATCGCGGACGGCGTCAGGCGCACGATGGACGCCGTCGCCTCAGCCGAGGTCTCATCCGGACGTGAGATCGGCTCGGTCAAACTGCTCGCCGCGACGAAGACCCGCGACGTCGGCGAGATCATCACCGCGATCGACGCCGGCATCCGCCTGATCGGCGAGAACCGCCCTCAGGAGGTGCAGGCCAAGGCCGGGGGATTGACGAAACGGCTCCTCGAACGCGGCCTCACGCTTGGCAAGGACGTGCCGTTCCACCTGATTGGCCAGTTGCAGTCCAACAAGATCGGCAAGGTGCTGCCGGTCGTCAACACCATCGAATCGGTCGACTCGATCGAACTTGCCGAGAAGATCGCCCGCCGTGCGGTCATGCGCGACATGACGGTCGGCGTCCTGCTCGAGGTCAACGAGTCGGGCGAGGAATCGAAGTCCGGCTGCCCGCCGAGCCACGCGATCGACCTCGCCAAGCGCATCGGCGCGATGGGAGGACTGGAACTGCAGGGCCTCATGACGATCGGCGCGCATGTCGACGACGAACGCACGATTCGCGCGGGATTCGCGCATCTGCGCCGCACGCGCGACCAGATCCTCGCCTCGGGCGCCGACGGCACCGAGCATTGCACGGAGCTGTCGATGGGCATGACGAACGACATGGCGCTCGCCATCGAGGAGGGCTCCACGATCGTGCGCGTCGGCACTGCGATCTTCGGGCCTCGCGCGTTCATCTGACGGATCGGACGGTCGATCGGGGAATCATGGTCACTGCGCACAGAGGCAAGGACATCATCCGCATCCACGCCACCGTCTCCGGACTCGTGCAGGGCGTCGGATACCGCTACTTCGCGTATCGTGCCGCACGCGCGGCCGGCGTCACCGGCTGGGTGCGCAACCTGTGGAGCGGCGACGTCGAGGTCGAGGCGCAAGGGTCTCGATCGGCCGTCGCCGCGTTCATCTCACAGTTGAAGGTCGGGCCGAGATGGGGGCACGTCGACCGGGTCGTCGTCGACGAGATCGACGTATACCCCCACGAACCCGACTTCCACGTCGAGAACTGACGTCGGGAACTGACGTCGTCCGGAAATCAGTCGCCGAGCGCGTCCTTGATCGCGTCGACGAAGTAGTCCAGATCGTCGGGCTTGCGGGAGGTGATGAGCTTCCAGCCGTTTGCGTCGTCGACTGTCAGCTGGCTGTCGACGTAGTGGCCGCCCGCGTTCTCGATGTCCGCGGCGATGTAGCGGCACGGCGACGCGGTCTTGCCTTCGATGAGCCCCGCGTTGACCAGCAGCCAGGCGCCATGGCAGATTGCCGCGATCGGCTTGCCCTCGTGCGCGAATTCCTGCGCCAGCGTGATCGCGTCCTCGTTCACGCGGATGCGATCGACGTTGCAGGTGCCGCCGGGCACGACCAGCAGGTCGTAGTCGGACGCCTGCACGTCGGAGAGTTTCGCGTCGGGCGTAAGCGTCTCGCCTTCGTAACGATCGTGCTCGACGGTCTCGCACTTGTCGAGCGTCGTCGCGGCGAGCGTCACGTCGGCGCCCGCGGCCTGAAGATCGCGCAGCGGACGGGTCAGCTCCGTCTCCTCGATGCCCCAGTTGTTGACGATGATCAGTACCTTCGATGCGTTGACTGCCATGGTTCCTCCTCGATCGGATCGGTTGGCGCTGCCTTTTGACGGCTTGTCTGCGGGGTCCGTCCGCGTTTCTCGACGGGCGATGCACCCCACCCCATTATGCCGCTGCGCTCTTCCATTCGCGCGTGTTCTCGCGGTAAGCTGGAGGCGAGTTCATCAGCGACATGACGACGAGGAGGGCGCCATGACCAATCCGTTTTCCACCAATCCCGAGAATCCGAACGCGCAGCAGCATGATCAGGGCGATCAGAATGGCCTGAACGAGCCGCCGGCGCAGCCCGTTCAGGACTCCCAGCCGGAGCAGGCTCCGAATCCGTTCAACCCCAATCCCAATCAGGAGGCGTCCGCCAATCCGGTCAATCCGGTCAACCCGGCATATGAGCCGCAGGGATACGGTGAGCCCTACGGATACGGCCAGAATCCGAACGGCCAGACATCGTACGGCCAGAATCCGTACGGGCAGCCCGCCGCGCAGGCCGCCGGTTACGCGCCGCAGCCGGACCAGTCGGGCCAGAATGGGCAGCCTGCCTATGCTCAGCCGGGTCAGCCGGGGCAGCCGGGTCAGTACGACCAGTACGGTCAGAACCCCTACGCCCAGCCCGGCCCCTACGCCCAGCCCGGATACGGCTATGGTTACCCGGTGCCGCCGCAGAATCAGAACTGGAACGTGATGGCCGTCGCGGGCTTCATCTGCTCGTTCTTCATCGCGATCGCCGGTCTGATCCTGAGTATCATCGGCCTTAGGCAGGTCAAGCGCACCGGCGAGAAGGGCCGCGGCCTCGCGATCGCCGGCATCATCATCAGCGCCGTGCAGATGGTGCTCGTGATCCTCGTCATCATTCTCGTCGTGATCGGCGCTGCCGCGGGCGCGTTCGACGTCACCTACCATAGCGGCAACAGCGATCACGACTACTACGACACCGATTACGGCTATTACGACGACGCTTCGGCGACCTCGACCTCCGCGGCCGATCGAGCCCGTGCGGCCGTCCCCGGTTCCGAGGCGGCCCGCACCGCCTCGATCGACGCGATCATCGCCGACGCCTACGCCGCCCTGTAACCCGAACCTCCTGACGTAGACATCCTGGCATAGACATAGAGAACCCGTCGCTGCGCATCGCCCGGCGACGGGTTCTCCCATAATCGCCGCCGTCTACGCCTCCGACGGGTCTTGCGATTGGTTGCTTGAAGAGTAGTATTTTCTACTCTTGTATGGTATGCTAGTGGGTATGAAGTTGTCCGAGTATGCGCGTCTGCATGGGATTCAGTATCGGGCGGCCTGGAATCGTTTCAAGGCCGGCCGGATTCCGGGCGCGTATCGGGACGAGGTGGGGTCGATCATCGTGCCCGACGAGTCGAAGGGGTTCTCGCTCAACGACGCGGCCGTCTACGCGCGCGTGTCCGACCCCTCCAAGGGGAGAACCCAGTTGCCGGCGCAACGAAAGCGCGTCGAGGACTGGGCCGTGGCCAATGGCTATCATATCGTCGCTTCCGTCGCGGAGGTCGGCTCCGGCGTGAGCGACACGCGGCGCAGGCTCACGACCCTGCTCAAACGAACCGACTGGGGCACGCTCATCGTCGAGCACAGGGATCGCCTCACCCGTTTCGGCTTCAACTGGTTCACCCTGTTCCTCGAATCGCAGGGTCGGCGCATCATCGTCATCAACGAGACCGGCGACGACCGTGCGGATCTCGTGCGGGATCTCGTATCCATCATCTACTCGTTCAGCGCGCGACTCTACGGACAGCGACGGTCCAAACGCGCCATGGCCATGACACGCGTCCTCCTGGAGGGAGAGGAGGCGGATCATGCCGGCCAAACCAGGTAAGGCGTACCGTTCGTACGCGGTGTCCGTGCCTCTGAACCGGGGCAAGGCCATGCGTCTGCGCGTCATGCTGCGGCCGTGGAGACTGGGATTGCGGCGCACGTTGCTTCTGCTTGAGGACGGGCTCATCCGAGGCGAGAGGCTCCCCCGGTACGTGGACGCCAAACAGTGGGAGGGGTTCAGCCAAAGGCAGTGGGACTCCATCACCCGGCAGGCCCGGGCCATGATGGGCTCGTGGATCGAATTGCGCGTCATCGACTTCCGGTCGATCGTATCCCATTCCACGCTCGATGACGGCATGAAACGCGAACTGTGGCGCATCAACCTGCGCCACGCATGGTGGGAGCCGGTCGATGACGAGGCCCATAGGATGGCGCGCCGCATCATGAAGCATCTGCGCAAACGCCACCGGTTCCCCAATCCCATGCGATGCCGCACGCTGAGCATGGACGGCAAGATCGCCGAAATCCAACCCTCCGCCATGGGCGGCACGTTCCCCTACTGGGCGCGCATCTCCACCCTCGACAAGGGTCGTCCGATCCACGCGCCCCTCGACATCCACTCCGATCTCAACCCGCATCTCGACCCCCGGGATCTGGAGACGCTCGCCAACCATCTTCAGATCCGGTTCGACGAGGACGGCGGCATGACCGTCCGTCTCATGACCACGCAGGACAAGGCCGAGCCACGCGTCCAGGGCGATGTCGTCGGACTGGACTGGGGCCTGTCCAGCCTGTTCGCCACCTCCGAGGGGCGCCTCTACGGTCTGCGCCTGTTCGCATGGCTCCAACAACGTGACGAGGAGCTTCTCGCGCTGACCCGCGACCTCGCCCGCTCCAACGTCGGATACCGTGATTCGAAGCGCTTCCGCCGCCTTAACAAACGCATCCGCGACCATGTGACCAACGAGGTCAACCGCGTCCTCAATCTGATCGCGGACGATCGGGTCATGGAGCTCGTCGTCGAGGACCTCGACTTCCGTCACGGCGGACTGTCGAAACGGCTCAACCGCATCGTCACCCGCGCCGGCCGCAACGCGGTACGCGCCAAGCTCGAACGGCTTCACGCGCTCAAAGGCATCACCATCACCCGGGTCAACCCCGCGTACACCAGCCAGGAATGCCTCCGATGCGGGTGGACCTCCCCCGGGAACAGGCCCGACCAGAAACACTTCCGCTGCGAATGCTGCGGATACACATGCAACGCCGACATCGTCGCCGCCACCAACATCAAGGCGAGACGTTCCCGCCCCGAAGACTGGCGATGGATCGGCAGACACACCATCCTGAGCAGACTCCGCAAAGAGCACGCCCAGCGATGCCCGGACAGATCACACTGCCCGTCACGCCGCCCGGAGTACGGCTCCCCGACGTCGGCCAAAACGAAAGCCAAAACCGATGCGCGGGTCAAGAAAACAACAACATCATAAAATACCAGTTGCTCTCATACTCTAGACTGGACCTATGAGAATCGCACGCTTTTCTTTGAATGACTCTCCGCGCTACGCCTTCGTCCAGACGGACGAATCGGACGGCAAGGACTATCTCGTCGAACTCGACGGCCACCCGCTGCTGGGCGGCCAGGTCACGCCCACCGGCAACCGCTACCCGCTCGATATGGACGGTCTGCGACTGCTCTCCCCGGTCATCCCGTCCAAGGTCTACGGTCTGGCCAAGAACTACGAGGCCCACGCCCAGTTCATGCACGAGGCCGGCCACTCCGAGATCAGCCACGCGCCGGAGGACATGGTCATCTTCACCAAGCCGTCCACCTCGGTGATCGGCCCCGACGATCCGATCGTGTACCCGGCCTGCTCGAAGGACATGAACTTCGAGCCCGAGGTCGCCGTCGTGATGGGTCGCGTCGCCAAGAACGTGCCCGTCGAGAAGGCGATGGACTACGTGCTCGGCTTCACCTGCGTCAACGACGTCACCCTGCGCGATCTGCAGGGCATCGATCCGACGTGGACCCGTGCCAAGGGCTTCGACACCTCCTGCCCGCTCGGCCCGTGGATCGTCGGCCGTGACGACCTCAACTGGCGCGACGCGAAGATCTCGTTCACGCTCAACGGCGAGGACGTGCCGATGGCGTCCGGTACCACCGCCAACCTCGTGCATGGCATCCCCGAGCAGATCGCCGCGATCTCCTCGTTCTCGACGCTGCTGCCCGGCGACGTCATCATGACCGGCACGCCGAACGCCTCCGGTCACCTCGACCCCGGCGACGAGACCATCGTCCACGTCGAAGGCATCGGCGACTTGCGCAACGTGATCGTGCGCGCGTAGCGGCGTGATTCGCCGCGGCCGTCCCCGTGCCATAACGTGTCGAATATCGCGTTTTTCGTGCGTTGTGTACACGTTGGGTTGTCACAACGCGCGATTCCGTGTGATTTCTGCACGTTGTGACAGCCGTCGTCCGTTCTTCCCGGTCAAGCGCTCGATTCAGGGCGAGAGGAATGGCGGAATTCTGCCCTTTTGCATTACCGACTCATGACCGCTCACTGCCTATTGCGGCTGGTTCCTGTCACAACGTGCGATTCCGCTCGGTTTCGTCACGTTGTGACAAGGATTCTCGTCACAACATAACGAAAAGACCGCTGCGGGCGCGTTGTGACAATCAGCGCCTGCCAATAGAAGCCACTAAGAGGACGAACGCGAGCCGACGTAGGTCAGACGGCGGGGCGAATGGTGCGATTGTTGCAACGGTAGTCAGGCGCCCTGCGTGGAGTCTTGGCCGGGTGCTGTCTTTGCTGCCTCATCAATCGTTTTCTGCCTCATATGCTACCAAAATGATGTAGAAAACCGGCGATGCAGTAAATGAGGCAGAAAGCGCTTGCCTCCCGCCCATCTCGAAATCAAAAACTTGAGTCGATGGAGCTCAAGTTTTGGGAATAGAATGGCCTCCAGGTCTGTTGAGTCTGTCAGAACATGACAGCAATGCCTTGGACTGGCAAGCCGATACGTCGAATGAAACGGATCGACGGATCGGCCAGCCCGCCCAAGGCGAATGACAGACTTGGAGGACATTCATTATGGAACAGAAGTTCACCACCATGGCCCAGGAGGCCATCGGCGACGCCATCCAGAGTGCGTCCGCCGCGGGCAACGCGCAGGTCGAGACCCTGCACGTCATCGATGCGCTGCTGCGCCAGGAACAGGGAGTCGTGCGCGGCCTCATCCAAGCGGCCGGCGGCGATCCGCAGGCCATCGGTGCGGCCGTGCGCAATGCGCTGGTCGGACTGCCGAGCGCGTCCGGCTCGACCACCTCGCAGCCGCAGGCCAGCCGTCAGCTGACCGCCGCGCTCGCGCAGGCCGAGAAGGAGATGCAGCAGATGGGGGACGAATACGTCTCCACCGAGCATCTGCTCATCGGCATTGCCGCAAGCGCGCCGAACCAGTCGGCCGACATCCTCAAGAAGTACGGAGTCACCCCGGAGGCACTGCGCAAGGCCGTGCCGAGCGTGCGCGGTGGTGCGAAGGTCACCAGCCCGGACGCGGAGGGCAGCTACAAGGCGCTGGAGAAGTACTCCACCGATCTGACCGCCGCCGCGAAGGAAGGCAAGCTCGACCCGGTGATCGGCCGTGATCAGGAGATCCGCCGCGTCATCCAGATTCTCTCCCGCCGTACCAAGAACAACCCGGTGCTGATCGGCGAGCCGGGCGTCGGCAAGACCGCCGTCGTCGAAGGCCTCGCCCAGCGTATCGTCGCCGGCGATGTGCCGACCACGCTGCAGGGCAAGAAGCTCATCAGCCTTGACTTGGGTTCGATGGTGGCCGGCTCGAAGTACCGTGGCGAGTTCGAGGAACGCCTGAAGAGCGTCCTCAACGAGATCAAGAGCGCGAACGGCCAGATCATCACGTTCATCGACGAGATCCACACGATCGTCGGCGCCGGTGCGGCCGAAGGCTCGATGGACGCCGGCAACATGTTGAAGCCGATGCTCGCCCGTGGCGAACTGCGCCTGATCGGCGCGACCACGCTGGACGAGTACCGCGAGAACATCGAGAAGGATCCGGCGCTGGAGCGTCGTTTCCAGCAGGTGTTCGTCGGCGAGCCGAGCGTGGAGGACACCATCGCGATTCTGCGTGGTTTGAAGCAGCGTTACGAGGCGCACCACAAGGTCACGATCGGCGATGACGCGCTCGTCGCCGCCGCGACCCTGTCCAACCGGTACATCTCCGGCCGTCAGCTGCCGGACAAGGCCATCGATCTGGTCGACGAGGCCGCCGCGCACCTGCGTATGGAGCTCGATTCCTCCCCGGAGGAGATCGATGAGCTCCAGCGCAAGGTCACGCGCTACGAGATGGAGGAGATGCAGCTCAAGAAGGCCGAGGACCCGGCCTCCAAGGAGCGTCTGGAGAAGCTGCAGGCTGAAATGGCCGACGCCCGCGAGAAGCTTTCGGGATTGAAGGCCCGCTGGGATGCGGAGAAGGCCGGCCACAACAAGGTCGGCGATCTGCGCGCCAAGCTCGACGCTCTGCGCGTGCAGGCCGACAAGTTCACCCGCGAGGGCAACCTCGCCGAGGCCAGCCGCATCCTGTACGGCGAGATACCGGCCATCCAGAAGCAGCTCGCCGCCGCCGAGAAGGCCGACGCCGAGTCCACCGAGGAAGGCCAGAACAAGCCCGAGCCGATGGTCCCGGATCACGTCGACGCCGATTCCGTCGCCGAGATCGTCTCCGACTGGACCGGCATCCCCGTCGGCCGCCTGATGCAGGGCGAGAACGAGAAGCTCCTGCACATGGAGGACTACCTCGGCAAGCGTGTGATCGGCCAGAAGGAGGCCATCACCGCCGTGTCCGACGCCGTGCGCCGCTCGCGTGCCGGCATCTCCGACCCGAACCGCCCGACCGGCTCGTTCCTGTTCCTCGGCCCCACCGGCGTGGGCAAGACCGAACTCGCGAAGGCGCTCGCCGACTTCCTGTTCGACGACGAGAAGGCGATGGTGCGCATCGACATGTCCGAGTACATGGAGAAGGCCTCCGTGTCCCGCCTGATCGGCGCGGCCCCCGGCTACGTCGGCTACGAGCAGGGCGGCCAGCTCACCGAGGCCGTGCGTCGTCGCCCGTACTCCGTCGTGCTGTTCGACGAGGTCGAGAAGGCGAACCCGGAGATCTTCGACGTGCTGCTGCAGGTGCTCGACGACGGCCGTCTGACCGACGGCCAGGGCAGGACCGTGGACTTCAAGAACACGATCCTCATCATGACCTCCAACCTCGGCTCCCAGTTCCTCGTCAACGAGGACATGGACGCCGACGCCAAGAAGAACGCCGTGATGAACGCCGTGCACATGAACTTCAAGCCGGAGTTCCTGAACCGTCTCGACGACATCGTGATGTTCCACCCGCTCACCCGCGAGGAGCTCGGCGGCATCGTCGACATCCAGGTCCACTCGGTCGCCCAGCGCCTCACCGATCGCCGCATTACGCTCGACGTGACTAGCGCCGCACGCGAATGGCTCGCCAACATGGGCTACGATCCGGCCTACGGCGCGCGTCCGCTGCGTCGTCTGGTCCAGACCGAGGTCGGCGATCAGCTGGCCCGCATGCTATTGGCCGGCAAGGTCCACGACGGCGACACCGTGCTCGTCGACCAGACCGGCGGCGAGCACCTTGAGCTCACCGACATGCCGGAGGACCCGCTTGCCGGTGACCACAGCACCCCGTCCGACGACCCCGACGTCAACGTCGAAGACGTCAAGACCGACGAGTGAGATAGTCCATCTCACGCGGTATCACGATTCGTGGCGATCATGGATCAGTGCGCAGCAACCGCGCTGCCCTGAACCTAACCCATGATCGTCACTCGCAAAGCCCGATGCGCATTCCCGCGCACCGGGCTTTTTGCTGTTCGTTGGAAGATCTGTTTTTGGCCCCCTCTGACGAGGGGGCTGTCAGCGAAGCTGACTGGGGGAGAGAAAAACCATCAGGCGATTGGCGAGGCCAACTTCCCTCCTATTCACCCAACTATTCACCCAACGCTTCAACCAGCCATCTCGGCATCGCCGGATCGTCCGGCTTCAACGCCCGATCGGAGTGATCCTTACGCAGCTCGTCCCACCCATGCTCGGCGAACAGCGGCAGCAGATCGGCCGCCGCGCACGGCTCCGGCCGGTCGATAAGCCGCAGCAGCCACGCACAGCAGCCGATGACCTCCTCGGCTCCCACCCCGCGGGCACGCAGCGCCCCCATATCCAGCGACCGCTCGCGCTTGGCGAGACGGCGTCCGGCGGCGTTGTCGATCAGCGGGATATGCGTGTAGCGCATATGCGCGGGCGCCTTGGCTAGACACTCGCGAATATAGATCTGCAACGCGGTGGACCGCAGCAGGTCGCGCCCGCGCACGATGGAGTCGACGCCCATCAGCAGATCGTCGACGGTGACGACGAACTGATACGCGAACAGCCCATCGGACCGGCGAATCACCGAATCGCCGATCTCGCGCGCAAGATCATAGGTCTGCGGCCCGAAAACCTCATCCACAAAGCTGACGGTGCTGTCGGCAGCACCGCGATCCGCCTCCGTCATCGCAATACGCAGGGAATGCCGATCCCCATGTGCGAGCCTCGCCGCAACGGTTTCAGGGTGATTCTGCATCAGCCGCCGGCAGGTGCCCGGGTAGATCTGGAAGCCATCACCCTCCTGTGGTGCGGAGGCGGCGCGAATGTCCGCGCGTGAGCAGAAACACGGATAGATCAGCGCGGGTCGACAATCCCGCAGCGCCGCAAGCGCCTCCTCATATATGTCGAGCCGTCGCGACTGGTACACGGGTTCATCGTCCCAATCAAGCCCGAGCCAGGTGAGATCATCCATGATCCATCGGTCCGCGTCCGGCAGCACGCGGGGGGTGTCGATGTCCTCGATGCGTAGCAGTATGCGGCCATTCCCGTTGGTCCCGTCGGTTCCGTTCCAGCTGCCGCCGGCGCGGGCATCAAGCCACGCCGCGAGCATCGCGGTGATGTTCCCGATATGCATGCGCCCGGAGGGAGTCGGCGCGAATCGTCCTGTCATGCCCTCTAGCGTAATACGCGCGAATTCACCTGCCGTTCGTAAGACCCCGTTTCCCCGTATAGGCCCTCGGCGGTAATCTGATAACCAACATTGCGGGGCCGGCGACTGACCGCGACCCCGCGTCACGGAAGGATCAAGGACCGTCATGTCGAAATTCCTCAGGAACGCACTGATCGGCGGCGCAGCGCTCGCCGGCGCAGCAGCATGGGCGCTCGCCCCGCGTTCGTTCAACGACAAGCGTCGTAACTTCGTGCCCGTCATCCCCGACGTCTGGTATGCGCATCGCGGCCTGCACGACGCCGGATCGGGTCTGGTCGGCGTCACCGACATTCCCGATTACGGCGGCGACAACCCGGTGAGCGCCCAGGCGGACACCACCGATGCGTCCATCGCCGAGAACGCCGACTATGTGGCGCTCGCCCGGCGCATGGCGCTGAAGGCCGGCTACGGCACGCCCGATGTGACCGGTCCGCTCGCCCCGGAGAACTCGCTCGCCGCATTCGCCGCAGCCTGCGAGGCCGGCTACGGCATCGAACTCGACCTGCAGCTGACGCTCGATGGACAGGTCGTCGTCGTCCACGATGCCGACCTGCTGCGTGTGGCCGGCGATCCGCGCCGCATCGAGGATCTCACCTATGACGAGCTCACGCGCATCCCGCTGTTCCCCGCGGCCAACGGCTCCAAGCCGGGCGATCTCAAGGCCGCCCCGCTGCCGGGCGCCGAGGAGAAGGTGCCGTTGGTGGTCACGCCGCCTACCGCGCCCACGGGCTACTACCAGCATGTGCCGCTGTTCTCCGACGTGCTCAAGGTCGTCGCCGGCCGCGCGCCGCTCATCGTCGAGTACAAGTTCTCCAACAACCAAGCGTGGGGCGAGCGCGAGGTGGAGTTGATGGAGAAGGGCCACGCCCTGCTTGAGGCGTACAGCGGCCCGTATGTGATCGAATCCTTCCACCCGGGTGCCGTCAATTGGTACAAGGAGCATCACCCGGACGTCTGCCGCGGACAGCTGAGCTGGCCCGCCAAGCTCGGCAAGAACGGTCCGGCCGAATGGGCTGCCGGTCTGCTGGCCTTCGACTGGCTGTCCCGCCCCGACTTCATCGCCTACGACTGGACGGGCGGTTCCTCGCCGCAGGTGCGTCTCGCCCGTGCGATGGGCGCGATTACGGTGTCGTGGACGGTGCGCTCCAGCGCCGAACTGGCCGACTGCGACCAGTTCTTCGATCACCACATCTTCGAGGCGTTCGTCCCCGACGACATCCGCTGATTCGCCGGGGTATGGCCGACTGACGCCGGAAACGGCGAAACGCCGGAGAGCCCCACCCGCCAGTCCTGCTGGTTTTACTTGTGGTAGGGCTCCCCGGCGTTGATCTTGTAGGCGCGGTAGATCTGCTCGAGCAGAATCACGCGCATGAGCTGATGCGGGAACGTCATCTTCGAGAAGCTCAATCGAAAGTCCGCGCGGCGCAGGATCGCATCATCCAGCCCGATCGATCCGCCGATGACGAGCTGGATGTGGCTCACGCCGTGCAGACCCCAATCCGAGATCCTTGCCGCCAGCTCCTCGCTGGACAGCTGCTTGCCGTCGATCGCCAGGGCGATGACGAACGCATTGTCGCGCAGATGCTTCGCGATGCGTTCGCCCTCCTTCTCCTTGATCTGCCGTTCGACGCCTTCGGAGGCGTGCTCCGGCGTCTTCTCGTCCGCGACCTCGATGATGTTCAGTCTGCAATAACGTGACAGACGTTTCGAGTACTCGTCGATGGCGTCGCGCAGGTAGCGTTCCTTCACGCGCCCCGGCGCGATGATATCGATCTGCATGTGGTCAGTCGATCACGCCGTAGAGGCGGTCGCCGGCGTCGCCAAGCCCCGGCACGATGTAGCACTTGTCGTTGAGCTTCTCGTCGACCGCACACACCACGACCTTGAAGTCGATGGACGGGTCGATGTGCTCCTCGACGTACTTGATGCCTTCGGGGGCGGCGATGATGTTGATCGCGGTGACGTCCTTCGCGCCGCGCTCGGCCAGATAGTGCGTGGCGGCGACGAGCGTGCCGCCGGTGGCGAGCATCGGGTCGATGAGGAAGCACTGGCGGCCGGAGAGGTCGTCGGGCAGGCGGTTCGCGTAGGTGATCTGCTGGGTGGGGTGCGCCTCGTCGCGCTTCATGCCGAGGAACCCGACTTCGGCGGTCGGCAGCAGGCGGGTCATGCCGTCGAGCATGCCGAGTCCGGCGCGCAGCACCGGCACGATGATCGGACGCGGCTCGGCCAGCTTCTTTCCGGTCATCGGCGCGACCGGGGTCTCGATCGGCGTGGCCACGACGGACAGGTCGCGGGTCGCCTCGTACGCTTCGAGCATGACCAGCTCGGAGACGAGCTCGCGGAAGGTGGAGGACGGGGTGTTCTTGTCTCGGAGCACGGTCAGCTTGTGCTCGACGAGCGGGTGATTCAAAACATGCAGTTCCATGGTTCCTAGACTACCTCGTTATCGGGGGCATAGGAGCCCCGCGTCGGCGCATCAGGAGTGGCCAGTGACCAGAGAACAAAGAACAACGATCAGCAAAGAGGGAAGCGCCGAACCGTGAAAGCGCCTGTCGGCGCAAAGGCCGCTCGCAGCGGCAAAAAATGGAGCCCGGGGCTTAAGCACGGCCCGACGCGCCTAACAGTATACCTGTGCGAAAACCCGTGCCACGCCGGCCCGGCGAATCCATAAATTCCGGCTCCTCGTTTACTCCCCCGTTCCCCGCTCACTCGAGCTTGCCGCGCCTCCACAGGTTCGCCGCGTGGTGGAAGTCCTTCGCGGTTGCCATGAGATTCGCCCCGTTGTGCAGCATCTGCGCCGCCTTGGTGCGAATCGTCTTGGCATCCGCGGCGTCCTCCCGATGCGCGGCGGCAGCGTTCAGCTTTCCCGCCTCCACGCGCAATCCGAGCGCCACCACGTCGGTGAACGCCGCCGCGCGCTCCATCGCCACTGCGAAATCGCCGGTGAACGCGCCGGAGAGGATCGAGTCGGCGAGACGCGCGATGTCGTCTTCGGTCGGTGCCTGATCGACTCCCGCGATGGCCGACGCACTGGTCGCGACCGGCTCGCCGACGCGCCACAGGCGTGCGATGTCGTCGCGCCGCGTACGCATCCACGTGCGCAACATGTACAGTCGCCACAGCACGCCCGGCAACGAGTCGGACGGCGACGAGCTCCACAGTTCCGCGATGTCGTCCACGCCGTCGCGTTCGACGACGGTCAGCACGCGGGCGACCACGCTCGGATCCTCGCTGTGGCGCACGCGGTCGAGCAGCGACGCGGCGGAGGAGTGCGCGATCTCGTTGACCATGCCGGGATCGGAGCCGCCGGCCATCTGATCGAGCAGTGCGGGGGCGAGCTGACCCGGGCGGGACGGGCGCGTGCCGCGTCCCGGGGTCGGCACGAATCCCGAGTGGGAGGAGCGGACCGACCCGGATCCGGAGTTGGTGAAGCCGTCGGTGAGGGAGTAGCTAGTAGACAAGCGGTGTGACCTTCTGAATGTCGATGATGCGTGGACCGTCGGGCGTGGGCGTGATGAACAGCGCCATCGCGTTGCCTGTAGGCATGTAGGGCGACTTGGCGATCAGGCGCTTGGCGAGCAGCGGCGAGACGCACAAGGTGCGCAGATGCTCGAATATACCACCGATGACCGGCCGGTGCATGCATACGGCCGTGGGCAGCTTGTGGT
Source organism: Bifidobacterium sp. UTCIF-38 (assembly GCF_006454495.1). Taxonomy (NCBI): domain Bacteria; kingdom Bacillati; phylum Actinomycetota; class Actinomycetes; order Bifidobacteriales; family Bifidobacteriaceae; genus Bifidobacterium; species Bifidobacterium sp. UTCIF-38. Next base: position 32,822 of record NZ_JFAL01000004.1, read on the forward strand.
CGAGCGCGTACTGGATCTCGCTGAGCATGCACTCCCATGCCCCCTCCGGATCGCGTGCGAATGCGTCCTCGGTGAGCGGGGGCAGGTTGACCATGTCACGGTGCGTCTGCCACGCGAACATCTCGATGGTCTCCTGACAGCGGATCCACGGCGAGGTGGACAGTCGGATCGGGTTGAAGCAGGCCAGTTCGTAGCTCAATGCGAACGCGGCCGCCGCTCCCAGAGGCGTGATCGGACGATTGGCGTCGGTGCCGCGCCACGATTTGCGCGCCTCCGCCTTGCCGTGACGCACGATGAGGAACGGCACCGCGTCGGCCGCGCCCTCCTCGAGGCGATCGATGAACAGGGCGAGGATCTCCTTGTCGGTCGAGTGGCTGAGCTTCTTGCGCGCCTGATCCGGCGTGAGCCAGATGACCTCGTCGATCTCGTCCTTGTCGGCGCGATGCACCGGTCCCAACGCGCCGGTGCGTTTGAGGCTTTCGATCGGTGAGATCTGCGTCGCCATCCAGAACAGGATGTGCTTCGTATCCACGGTGCGATCCTTGGTGTGGCGCAGTTTGCTGCCCTCCTCGGACTGCGGGTATTCGATTTCGCCCAGATATGGCCCCAATGCCACCGGCAGACCCGTCTCCTCGCCGATTTCGCGCACGGCTGCGTGGCGATGCGATTCGTTCGGATCCAGCTTGCCCTTCGGCCAGCTCCAGTCATCGTATTTCGGGCGATGCACAAGACACAGTTCGATGTCGTTGAACAGTGGCGTGCGATGCGGTGCGACACCGCCGTTCATGTCGGATGTGCCCTCCGTATTGGTATCCGCAACGTCGCGGGCGGGGGGATCTGGAGTGGTATCCGCCACGATGCCGTCATCGAGCGGGCCGGCCGTGGCGACTGCATCGATTCCAATCCCGTGCACGGTGTCTTCCTGCGGTTGACGTCGTCGGTACAGGATGCCTCCGGCGGCCTCGACGATCTTTCTCACTCTGCTACCCACCCTTCAATGATACGTGCCGCATGTGTACGCTCTACGTAGTTTCGCGTCCGAATACACGAAGGCCGGTCCATTGCTGGGCCGGCCTTCAAACGACATGCAGTTATCGTGTTGTGCTGCGGACGATTATACGCCGTAAGGCGGTGGCTATCCGTCCGCACGCCGACCGGAACCAGTCACGTAACCGGCTCCGGCCAGGTGTTCAGCTGTGCGCGCCGCGACGACGCGTGTGCTTGCGGATCAGGTACTCCTGGCAGTCGACCAGCGGGCAACCCTCCTCGTCCTTCGAATGACGCTCGTAGGAGCCGTCCGGCAGCATGTGCCAGCTGGAGGTGGAGTCGGCCATCTGCAGGTCGATGTAGTCAAGCAGGGACTGGATCTGCTCCGGGGCGGTGATGCGCACGAGCGCCTCGACTCGACGATCGAGGTTGCGGTGCATCAGATCGGCCGAACCGATCCACACCTCCGGGCCGGACATCGGGCCTTCGCCGATCTGCGGGCCGTCGGAGTTGCAGAACGCGTAGATGCGGCTGTGCTCCAGGAAGCGGCCGAGGATCGAACGCACGCGGATGTTCTCGGACAGGCCCGGAACGCCCGGCTTGAGCGAGCAGATGCCGCGCTCGACGATGTCGATCTTCACACCGGCCTGCGAGGCGCGGTACAGGGCGTCGATCGTCTTCTCGTCCACCACGGAGTTGACCTTGATCTTGATCCAGGCCTCCTTGCCGGCGCGGGCGGCGTCCTCCTCACGGCGGATGCGCTGGATGAGGCCGGAGCGGATGGTGCGCGGTGCGACGAGCAGACGGTGGAAGCTCGACTTCGGCGCGTAGCCGGACAGCTGGTTGAACAGGCGGGTGAGATCCTGTCCGACCACCGGGTCGCAGGTCAGCAGGCCGAGATCGGTGTAGATGCGGGCGGTCTTCGGGTTGTAGTTACCGGTGCCCACGTGGCAGTAGCGGCGAAGGCCGTCGGCCTCCTGGCGCACCACTTCGATGAGCTTGCAGTGGGTCTTGAGGCCCACGATGCCGTAGACGACGTGCACGCCGGCGCGTTCGAGCTTGCGGGCCCACGCGATGTTGGCGTCCTCGTCGAAACGAGCCTTGATCTCGACCAGCGCCAGCACCTGCTTGCCGGCGTGAGCCGCATCGATCAGCGCGTCGATGATCGGCGAGTTGGAGCTGGTGCGGTACAGCGTCTGCTTGATGGCCAGCACCTTCGGATCGGCGGCGGCCTGCGCCAGGAACGCCTGCACGGAGGTGGAGAAGGAGTCGTAGGGGTGGTGCAGCAGGATGTCGCGCTCGCGGATGGCGGCGAAGATGTCCTGCGCACGGCTCGACTCGACCTCGGCGATCTGACGGTTCGTCGTCGGAATGAACGGGCGGTTCTTCAGGTCCGGACGGTCGATGCCGCCGAGCTCGAAGAGCACGGTCATGTCCAGCGGGGCCGGCAGACGGTAGACCTCGTCCGGGCTGACGCCGAGCTGGTCGGCGAGCAGCTGGGAGAGGAACGGGCTGGTCTGGTCGGAGATCTCCAGGCGGATCGGCGGTCCGAAGCGACGACGCAGCAGTTCCTTCTCCATCGCGTTGAGCAGGTTCTCGGCGTCATCCTCTTCGACGTCGATGTCCTCGTTACGCGTGACGCGGAAGGAGCGGGCCTCCTTGATGATCATGCCCGGGAACAGGGATTCCAGATGGGCGATGATGAGGTTCTCCATCGTGATGAAGCCGTAACGCTCCTCCTTGGACTCCTCATCGGTCATATCGTCGACCGGAACCAGACGGTTCAGGTTGCCCGGGATCTTCACGCGGGCGAAGTGCGACTTGCCGGAGGCCGGGTTCTCGACGATCACGGCGAGGTTGATGGAGCCGCCGGAGATGTACGGGAACGGGTGGGCCGGGTCCACGGCGAGCGGCGTCAGAACCGGGAAGACCTGCTGACGGTAGTAGCGCGACAGGCGCTCCTGCTCGGCGGTGGTGAGCTTGTCCCAGCTCAGCAGCACGATACGCTGCTCGGCCAGCGCCGGGAAGATGTGGTCGATCACGTAGTGGGCGTGCTCGTTCTGCAGCGCGTGCGCCTGCTCGCCGATCGCGCGCAGCAGCTGGCGCGGGCTCAGGCCGGCCGCGGACGGCACGGCGATGCCGGAGTCGATGCGGCGCTTCAGGCCGGCCACGCGGACCATGAAGAACTCGTCGAGGTTGTTGGCGAAGATAGCCGCGAAGCTCGCGCGCTCGAGCAGCGGGATGTCCTCATCCTCGGCCAGCTCGAGAACGCGCTTGTTGAACTTCAGCCAGCTCAGCTCACGGTCGAAAAAGCGGTCGGTGGGCAGCGGAGCCTCACCTTCCAGAGTTTCGCGCCGGTCGTTTTTGTCGGTTTCGGCGATGTGCTCTGCGATTTGGCTTCGCAGGATCGCTTTCGATGGTGCGTCAAATATCTGTGCCATACTTCTCATCCTAGGCGTTGGAACGGTTCTCATGGAGTGAACTCGCCAAAGTTCAACGCGAGTTCACATTGTTTCCCCGTTTTGACTACGTCGTTCCGGGCTCGTGCCGGTCACCTGATCACGCGCCCATCGCCGCCATCATCGACGCGATCCCCGGTACGATGCCGATCATCACGAACGCCGGCAGGAAGCACAGCGCCGACGGCAGCAGCAGCTTCACGGACAGCTTCGCCGCCTCCTGCTCGATCGCCGACAGCTCCTCTCGATCGTATTCGCGCGCCGCGAGCGCAAGCCGTTCGGTGGGGGATGCGCCGTGATTCCACGCCTCGCCGAGACACTCGCAGACCACCATCATGGACGGATGCAGCGCGGCCAGTCCGATGACGCGCTCGGCATCCTCCTCGTCGTCGTCCGTATCTCCTCGTTCGGTCAGTACGGCGGCGTTGGCACTCAGCCACGCCTCCTTCCAGCCGGCGCCACGGGTGAGGGCCCGCCCTGCCTCGACGAGACTGCGCGCCAACGGCTTCCATTCGCTCATGCCGTTGCGGCCGGATTCCCCGGAACCGCCGAATCGTCTCGTGCGCGCTCGCTCGTCCGCTGTATCCGCCTCGGTCAGCACCGTTCCCACGGCGATCATGGCGCTCGGTATCGATGAGCCCTGACCGAGCGCCGCGCGCAGCATCTCCAACGCGATCGGCAGATTGTCATCGATGCCTTCGCGGCGGCCGAAGGCGCGGAGCATACGGTTCGTCCACAGCATGCCGGCGCCGTACCAGACCATGCCGATGACGAGACACACCCATCCCGCCACGCTGGTGAACAGGAACCGGAACGAGTGCATGCCCATCAGCTCTCCCGCGAGGATGGTGAGCAGCGGCAGGAACGACAGCAGCCTGATGGTGGCCTTGGGGCCGGCGAACGCCTGCTGTTTCAGGTCGTACGCCCTGCTTGCACGGCGATGGTCGATCCCCACCGCCTCAAGGCACAGCGACACCGCGCATCCGAGCCGTTCGCTCAGCCGGCAGGCGGCAGCCAGATGCCGTGCGGTGCGTTCGATGTCTTCTTGCGGATCGCGTTTGCCGGCGCGAGCCCGCAATACGGCGGCGGCGCGCGCGGCGCTGACCTGGGGCGTCGCGAACCGTATGCCCCCCTGATCCTCGAAGGCCTCGACCACGTTGCCGCCGCCCTTCGTGCGCGCCACGATGGCGGCGATCGTCGCGTCGATGCCGGTCTTCGCCGGGCCGTCCGCATCGCCGTCCGGACTGGCCGCGATGCCGTTGACGCCCCAGCCGTACGGTGCGGCGGCCGGCTCATGCCACAGGAAGAGCGCGCCGACGCCGAGTATCGCCATCAGTGCGATGAGGACGGTCGCGGAGGCAGGCATGGCGATGCTCCTTTCCATTCATGTTTCCTCTCGTGACGTGTCATGGCCACGGTCGCAGCCGTTATCCCGGCAGCCTCGTGCGTATCCTCGTACGACTTCGCCGGTGCCGCATGCCTCGCTCTGGCCCGTTGCGGCGTTGGCCGTGGCGGCAGCGCCACGGACATCATGCCGGCGGTCGGGGTCGGTTCCGCGGTGTCCGCAGTGCCCCTGCTGCTGTTGGCGCTGTTGCTGCTGTTGGTGTCATGCGTTCGGCGGCCTTCCACCGTGGCCGTTGACGTGGAGGCGTCGGTTCTTCCGCCGTCGCTCCTGTCATCTGAAGCGACGCTCCATCGCTCGACGAATGCCTCCCATCCGGCATCCAGCTTCGGCGGGGAGACCCCGTCCCATATGCACAGCGGCTGGCCGTCCAGATCGCCGTGTCGGTCGATGAGCCGGCCGATCTGCGCGATATGCCGTCCGTTCGCGGTGCGTTCCACGTGGATCACGACATCGAAGGCGTCGTGCGAGAGCATCGTCATCGCCTGCGGTGCCAGCCCCGCGAGCAGTCCCAGCGAGATCAGTCGCGAGGGCACGCGGGCGACGCTGTCCGCGTGCAGTGTGGTCATGCCGCCGTGATGGCCGGAATTGTAGGCGCGCAGCAGATCGGCGATCTCCTCGCCTCGGCATTCGCCCAACACCACGCGATCGGGGCGCATGCGCAGCGTCGCCTTGACGAGATCCGGCAGTCCGATCGCGCCCGACCCCTCCACGTTCGACTCCCTCGTGGCGAGCGAGACACGATTGGTTAGCGGCAGCGCGCCCAGCTCGCGCACCTCCTCCACGGTGATGACCCGTTCGGTCGGTCCGCATTCGCCGAGCAGCGCCTTGAGCAGTGTGGTCTTGCCGGCGCCGGTGCCTCCCGTGATGAGCACCGTGGCATGGTTCGCGACGAATCCGCGCATCAGCGGCAGCCAGGCGAGGGGAAACAGCCCTTTGGCGCCTAATGCCGACAGCGGCGAGAACATGCGGTCGGGCAGTCGGATCGAGATGGATGCGCCTTGGGGCACGAGCGGCGCGATCACCGCATGGATGCGCACGCCCTCCTCGCTCGATGCGTCGGCGATCGGCTGGGCGTCGTCGAGTCGGCGTCCGAGCTGCGCGCACAGCTGGACCGCGTAGTCGCGTACCACCTGCGGGGAACGGAACGGGATGCGTGCACTGTACTCGCACATGCCCTCGCCCTGATCCGCCCACACCTTGCCGTCGCAGGTGACCGCCACATCGGTCACGCGCGGATTGCGGACGATCTCCTCGAGAGGGCCGAAAATCAGATCGGTCATGGGTGTTGCGCCTCCTTACGTTGTCCTGTCATGAGCGGGATCTACGCGTCTTGGTCTTCGGCGCGCGATGACGTGCCGCGCGCGGCTGAGGGGCCGGGGCGACGATCCGATCGGCCAGTTCGTCGACCACCTGTCTGGCCGATTTCGGCACCGAGCGGATGCCCAGTCCGTTTATGATGTCCGCGCACAGGGCGGGATCGCAGCGCAAAGGCCCCAACGCCTCGTCGCCGAACCGTTCGATCGCCTCCCGCAGAGCCACGGATGACGACGCGGACCGCTTCGTCGCGCCGCGTGGCTCCACGCCGACGACCAACGGCGGATCGTCGGTGGCGATCCCGGTGCCTGCGCGATCGCCGTCTGAGGCCGATTGCGGATTCAGCGCCCGATTCCTTGCTTGCGAGAGCAGCGCAAGATGCGATCTCGCCCGGGCCATCCCCAGCGCGGACAGTTCGACGGCGACGACCTGACGAGCCATGGCCAGTTCGGGGATGGTGCGCAACGCATCGCCGCGTCCCGCGTCGACCAGCACCAGATCGTTCGATTCGCACAGGGCCTTGACGGCCGCCTGCAGCTCCCACTCGTCAGGATCCTCGCCGAGCCAGGGCGCGTGCGCAAGAACCCGCATATCCTCCCACTGAGGCAGTTCATGATTGAGCGCATTGCCTTCGATATGCCCCAGCGGGGCGTTGAGATCCTGCAGCGTCAATCCGGGCTCGTGTTCGATGCCGAGCAGCACGCCGAGCCCGCCGCCGCGCAGATCGGCATCCATCAGCGCGCAGGAGATCCCACGCTTGCTTGCGGTCAGCCCGCACATCGCCATCAGGGTGGTCAGTCCGATGCCGCCGCCCGGGGAAGTGAACGCGACGAGATTGCCGCGTCCTCTGACGGCAGGTGGCGATTTCGGCGTCATGGCCGGTGGTGCTGACGGAGGCATCGGCGGGGGAGCCGGTGGCGGCGCATTCGGAGCCGGCACTGGCGGTGCCGGGTAGGGCGGTGTCGGGGCATGCCGTGTCGGAGGGGCGGGAGCCGGCGCGACCGGTGTGCGGGTTCCCGGCATCGGTGCCGGCTCGGCGGGGAGAGGAACGTTGCCGCGTTGTCTGTCGAAGGACGGGGTTCTCGGTTGTTTCGTCGATGTGATCATGCGGCCGATTGAACCGGGTGATGTCCGGCACGGGCAACCGATTCCGGCCAATGTGGACGAAACCCCTCGACTTGTCTCCGTGCGATTGCTTCATTGCTTCCGATATTGCTTCCGATGTGGATTCGAGTACCTCGAGTGAGTACCCGTCAGTCTGTCTGCCGGCTTCCGGCTCACGGCTTCCCCGCGCAACAGAAAGGGCCCGCCGAAGCGGGCCCTTTCGTAACAAGTCCAACTGCGAGCAGAATCTCAACACAACATCATCGTTGCAACGGTAAGTCTTTCCAATGCCCGTCCAACGTATTAGTCCTTTGACCATTACTTTTTGTGGGCTCTGCTCTGTTCAGTTGTTCTTGTAGTTCATAATCTAGGCGCGCCGTCGCCCTCGCGCAACCTACAACGGCACCTTGTTCGATTCTTTGCGCAAATGGTCATATGTGCGTGCTGACAACGTAGAAATGGATCGACCTGTGCGATTCAAAACGTTTGACTGTGCTGTTGTGTTCTCTTCGGGTATCCGATCGGCGTGTCGCGATCGATCGCGGTCGGTGATGCGATCGGCTATCCACAATGGGGCTCCCCATCCACAATGGCTGTGGATGACACGCCGGCGATGTGGATAACCCGGGGGTTTCGTCCACATGCCCCGGATTTTCCGTGTTCGTCGGATCGATCGGCGGCACAGTGGTCACACCCGGTTCGACAGGGCCCCAACGTCGGAGCCGCCGGTCGAAACGGGGAAACCAGGAAACTAATAACGACATGATGAAGGAGTCATGATGAACACCAAGATCAACAACATGCTGACCAGCGCCAAGGCTCGTCTCTACATGCTTGACGCCAGGATTCGCACCCTGACCGCCGAGCCCGAAGAGGGCGCGGCGACCGTCGAGTACGCGGCCGTCACCGTTGCGGCCGTCAGCCTCGGCGGTATCCTTTGGACGATCCTGAAGTCCAAGGAATTCAAGGCCTTGGTCCAGAAGATCTTCACCACTATCTTCAACGCGATCACCACGGGAGCGTTCTCCGCTTGATTCCCCGTGAGTCGAGCCTGATTGCAATCGGACGTCACCGATGAAACCGTACGTGAAGCGTCGCGCACGTCGTCCGCCGGCAACGATCTCCGCCGTTGCCGGCGGCCGGTGTCAGTCGCCGAACCAATCGCCATCTCTTTCCTCGCCGGCCCGTTTAGGGCCGACGCCCCCGATCCATAACCGTGATCGTCTCAATTCCAGTCGTTTTCGTCGTCTCTTCGCGTTATCCGCATGGATGTCCCGGTCCGACGCCGGCGCGGTCACCGCCGAATTCGCCAGCGTACTGCCTTCCGTAATGGTGATGATCGTCCTGCTGGCTGCGCTCGCCCGCGGAGTGGTGGTGTCCATGACCTGTCAGGACGCCGCATCCGCCGCCGCCCGCGCCGTCGTCTCCTCCGGAGGAGATGCGGATTCCGAGGCCGCCGCTCAGGCGGTCGCCGGGAAGGACGTCGACGTCGACATCGATGTCGACGCCGAAGCCGGGACCGTCACCGTCATCACGCGTTGCCCGGTGATTCCCGATCCGATGGGCGTATTGCCGTCACTGGCGTCGGGCAAAGCGGTGGGAGTGCTGACATGAGTGACATGAGCAAGCAAACCGACAGGCACCTCGGCCGCCAAGGGCGATTCGACCGATTCGCCGCCACCGCAACCGCATACGATGAAGGCGCCGGCACCATACTCGGCATCATCATGATCACCGTCGCCACGGTCATGATCGTCGTGGCGGTGGGCGTCGGCCAGATACTGGTTGGCCGTTCCCGTGCGGCAACGGCCGCGGATATGTCGGCGCTTTCCGCGGCCAACGCCCTGTGGTCCGGCGGTGTGCCATGCGAGGTGGCAGCCAGGGCCGCCGAAGGCCAGGGTGCGCACCTGATCTCCTGCGACGTCGGCGGTGACACCGGCGAGGACGTGCTGGTTCAGGTGGGCGTGGACGTCGGGATGCCGTTCCTGCCCGATATGATCCAGTCCGCTCGGGCAGGGCCGACGGTCTGCGAATAGACTGCTGGCGCGTCAGCCGGCTTCCCGGTTATCGTGTTGCGTATGACCGAGAGCCAGAAGCATACGACCGTCGCCATGGTCGGCAACCCCGTATCCGACAAGGGTAGGGGTGCCAGGATCGGAGCGCAGGTATTCGACATGCTGACCGAAGCCGGCCGACATCATGGATTCGATGTGATCGATCTGACCGGAAACAGCTTCGATGACTCCCTTGCCAAGGTGCGCGGTCGCATGAACGACTACGACCATCTGGTCGTGGTGGGCGGTGACGGCATGATCGCCCTCGGTGCGAATGCTGTCGGTTCCAGCGGCAAGCCGCTGGGCATCGTGGCGACCGGATCGGGCAACGACTTCGCCCGCGGTCTCTCGCTGCCGGTCAACAAGATCCCCACGGCGGTCGAGGGCATCGTCGGAGCGATCGTACGCGGATCGTATATCGACGTCGACATGGGTCGGGTCACGGCGTTGCCGGGATTCGTCGCCGCCGATCCCACCACCGGCAAGGAGCTTGCCGATGGTGGGATCAACGGCGACCGGTACTACGCGGGCATGTTGTCCTGTGGATTGGACGCGAGCATCAACGACCGGGCCAACCATTCGCGATTGCCGGGAGGATCGCTGCGATACTTCGCGGCGGTGCTCGTCGAGGTGGCGCATCTCAAACGGTACGGGTACCACATCAGAGCCACGCTTGCGGACGGCACGATCGAGGAGCATGACCTCATCACGCCGATGGTGACCGTAGCCAATTCGCGGCACATCGGTGGCGGGCTGGAGGTGTCTCCGTACTCGCGGTTCGATGACGGGCTGCTCGACCTGATCTGGATCGATCACATGCCCGGTCCGTTGGAGATCGCCGATGCGATCTCCAAGGCCTACAACGGCAAACTGCTCGCCTCCCGCATCTTCGGGTGGAAACGGGTGCGCGCCGTCGAGATCACCCGGGCCGCGGTGGGGGACGAGCCGCCGGTGCTGATGGCGGACGGCGAGTACATCGGCCGACTGCCGGTGGTCGTACGGGCGTGCGATCGTTCGCTGCGCGTACTGGTGCCGCCGGCCGTGGTCGGCTGGCATGAACGGGCGCGAGGCGAACAGGCGGTGCTGGACTCCATACGCCGCGACGGACGCGATCCGATCACCGGTGCATTCGTCTGATTCGGCTGGTGGTTCGGTTCGACAGTCACTAGGTTCAGCCGGCCGTGGCCATCGACGATGGACGGAGGTAGTCGGTCAGATGCAGCGTCTGCGCGATCAGCGACTTCAGCGTCGCATCGGTGACGTTCGCATGCGATCGGATCAGGGAGATCAACCCGACGATGAGCGTGAAGAACGTCTCGTGCACGTTCGTGATCGGCATGCCGTGCAGGAGCGCGAAATCGCGCACGACGGTGCGTTCCAGCAGATCGGCGATGCGATCGGCGATGCGGTCGATGAACCGGATGTACAGCTCCGCATTGCCCTCATGGATCATGCGGGCCGAGAACGGCCCCTCGTTCGCGATGAGGGCGCGGATCAGCAGCACCATGTCGTCGAGCGCCTTGTCGATGTTGCCGGTCTCGCGGGATGCGTTCCACGCCTCGAGCTTGGAGAGGATCTCGCCCACCACGTCGTCGAGCACGGCGTCGGCGACCGCGTCCTTATCGGGGAAGTAGTGGTAGAACAATGATCTGGTCATGTGCACCCGCGAGGCGATGTCGCTCACGGTGATCCTGGAGAAGCCCTTCTCCAGACAGATCTCTCTCGCTGCGCGCACGATCGCCGCGCGCCTGGCGTCTCCTTTGCCCGTCGCCGTCATCGTCGCTGTTGACGTCGTGTCAATACTGCTCATGGCAACAGTGTAGGTGATTGCGGTGGTGCGCACGGCAGTCGTGCGCGTTTCGTCAACATCCATCGCCATCGATGGGTAGTCGGTTTGAGGTAGGTTGGAACATATGGCACTTGCACTGTATCGACGTTATCGCCCGGACACGTTCGAGGGAGTAATCGGGCAGGATCAGGTCACCGTACCGCTGATGCGGGCGCTGGACGAGGGCAAGCTCACTCACGCGTACCTGTTCTCCGGCCCGCGAGGCTGCGGCAAGACCAGCTCCGCCCGTATTCTCGCCCGATGCGTGAACTGCGAGAAGGGACCGACCTCGCATCCGTGCGGCGAGTGCGAGTCCTGCAAGGATCTCGCCACCGGCGGCCCGGGATCGATCGATGTGGTCGAGATCGACGCGGCGTCGCACAACGGCGTCGACGATGCGCGCGAACTGCGTGAACGCGCGGGATTCGCCCCCGCACGCGACCGATACAAGATCTTCATCCTCGACGAGGCTCATATGGTCACGCCGCAGGGATTCAATGCGCTGCTCAAGATCGTCGAGGAGCCGCCCGAGCATGTGATGTTCATCTTCGCCACCACCGAACCCGACAAGGTGATCGGCACCATCCGCTCGCGCACCCACCACTATCCGTTTAGGCTCGTTCCGGCCGAGATCATGGGGCCGTACCTTGAGAAGATCTGCGATGAGGAGCACATCAAGCCCGAACCGGGCGTGCTTCGGCTCGCGATGCGCGCCGGCGGCGGATCGGTGCGAGACACACTGTCCGTATTGGATCAGCTGATGGTCGGCTCGGTCGACGGCGTGATCACGCACGACGCCTCCGTGGCACTGCTCGGCTTCACGCCCGAGGCGCTCATCGGCGAGGCGATCGACGCGGTGATCGACAGGAACGGCAAGGACCTGTACGGCGTCATCCAGAAGGTCGTGGTCGGCGGCTTCGATCCGCGCCGATTCGTCGAGGACCTGCTCGCCCGCGTGCGGGACCTGCTGGTGCTCACGTTGGCGGGGGATCGGGCGGAAAGCGTGCTGTCCGACACCGCCGAGGCCGAGGAGATGGGCGACCTGCACCGTCAGGCGGCCGCGTTGGGACTCGGTGCGCTCACCGCCATGGCCGACATCATCAACGACACGCTGGGTGCGATGACCGGTGCGATCTCGCCGCGCATGCGCCTGGAGCTGCTGGCGGCGAGGCTGCTCGCCGGAGCGGAGACCGGATTCGCGGCTCCGGCCCCTGCTGCGGTCGGCAGCGGCGCGGGCAACGGCATGGGAGGCGCGCAGGCTGCACCCGGTGCCGGGGCCTCCGGTGGCTTCGCTGGTGCGGCGCGTAACGCCGGGGGCGCTCGCGGAAACGCCGGTGGCGTCGGTGGGTTCGCCGGTGCCGCGCGCAATCAACAGGCTGCTGCCGGTGCTGCTGCCGGTGCCGGCAAAGTCGGTATCTCGACAGCGGTGGCCTCGCATGGCGACGGCTCCGTGAATGCTGCGACTTCCGTCGCGACCTCGGCCTCGGCCTCGACCTCAAGTGTCGAGGCGCCCGTCAATGGGCCCGCGTCGACGACAGCCGGCAATAACACCCCTCAGGCCGCTGCCGCCGCCCCTGCGGCACCCGACAATCGCACTCCCGATCAGAAGTGGGATGCTCTGGTCGCGTCGTTGCCCGACGACGTACGCCGATACGTCACCCGCGACAAGGTGCTGCGCATCAGCCTGCGTCCGTACAAGCAGACCGGCCGGATGAGGCTGTGGCTGAAGTTCGACAAGCCCCTCAGCAAGTATGCCTTCGCACTGGCCGTGGCCTCCGAAGAGGTCGACGGCAGCAACAAGGTCGTGTCCATCCTGCGCTCCGAAGTGCGCAAGGTGTTCGGCGAGCAGACCGAGATCGCCCCGACCCCCACCACCGACGACGGTCAGAAGACACCGGCCTTCAGCAAACTGCCGATGGGTGAGCAGCAGCGCATCAAGGCGCAGCTGCTGCAGGAGAACCTCAAGGCGGCCGCCAGTCTGACCGCCACGGCCGAGTCTGCTGCTTCGTCGGGGAACGGCGGTCAGGAGTCGAGTCGTGAGCACGCCGCTCAGAGCGCGCATACGGCCGGCACCTCGTCGGACGATGATGAAGCTCACCGAGCTCGGTCCGCCGCACTGTCGGCGTTGGATGACGACGACCCGTGGGCGCATCCGACGCTGACGAAGCCTGCTGCATCACCGATCGGCTCCCCGGCCGGAGTCGGTGGTGACAAGAGTTCCAGCGGCAATGGTCCGAGTGCCAGTGCCGGCGAATCCAATGGGAGCGAACACCATCACAAGCATGTGGCGGTTCCCGATCTGAGTGACGGCATCGATCCATGGGCGCAGCCCGCAGCCATGCCTAAGCCCGGAAACGTCGGAGCCGGGCACGGCGTCGGTGATCGTTCGGTCATGCCTGGACAGTCTGAAACCGATACCGGCAACAATGCTCGGATGGCCGGACGTTCGGCTGGCACCCCGGCCGTTCCGGCCGCTCAGAATGGTCAGGGCGATGATCCGTGGAACCGTACCATGCGTCCGACAGGAGCGACTGGCTCTGGATCGCAGATGCCGGTTCCGAACGAGCCGGACGACCCATGGAAGGACGTGCCTCCGCCCAGCGAACCGGACGATCCGTGGAATACGCCCTCGGATGTTTCACGTGAAACACCGGCGAAGCCCACTGGCGCCGCAGGTGTTGGCGGCGGGGCGGCCGTTGATGCGGGGGCTGATCCTTGGAACGTCGCCCGGTCGCAGTCGCCCGCGTCTGCAGAACCGCAGGTCTCCGCGGACGAGGATGAATACTCGATGGACGACCAGTCGCTCGGCGAGGCCACCGCAATGGATCGGAACGAGCTGCTGCGGATGTTCGAAGTGAAGAAGGTCGAACAGTTCGCCGCCGACGATCCGCACAACCCGCGCAACGTCCATCCGGCACCCAAGCATGACGACGAGTGACGGGGCTGGCGCGAATGGCACGGAACGGCACTCGAGCGCGCACATGAAGACACGGAATGAACACGTGACAAGGAGGAACGGGCATGGCATTGGCCTATGACGGTGCGATCCAACGGCTCATCGACGCATTCAACAAACTGCCCGGCATCGGGCCGAAAGGCGCACAGCGCATCGCATTCTACCTGCTGAGCGCCGACGAGCAGGAGGCCGCGGCGCTCGCCGACGCCATCACCGAAGTCAAGGCGAAGGTGCGCTTCTGCGACATATGCGGCAACGTGTGCGAGACCAGCCCGTGTCCGATCTGTTCCGATCCGCGACGCGACCACACGCTGATCTGCGTCGTCGAGGAGCCGAAGGACGTGATGAGCATCGAGCGCACGCGTGAATACCGCGGTATGTACCACGTGCTCGGCGGGGCCATCAACCCGATGGCCAACGTCGGGCCGAGCGATCTGCACATCGCAGGACTGCTCGAACGGCTCAAGGACGACAGTGTCAAGGAGATCATCCTCGCGCTCGACCCGAACATTGAAGGCGAGGCGACCACCACGTACCTGAGTCGCCTGATCAGCCCGCTCGGCATCAAGGTCACGCGCCTTGCCAGCGGACTGCCGGTCGGTTCAGATCTTGAATACGCCGACGAGATCACGCTCGGCCGCGCGCTCGCCGGCCGCCGCGAGGCATAGGAGGACTCATTCGCCGTTCCCTCCGCGTGTCTCCCGGATGTCTCCCCGCCGTCCGCATGTTGGGTGAGCGGATGGGGTTCGAGCAGCGAAATCCTTATAATCGTGCCGCTTACGTAGAATAAGCGGACGGAATATCGAGGGGCGCATGCCCCGAAACCCCCAAGAGAGAAATGGACAGCAGTGGCTCTCATCGTACAGAAGTACGGCGGCTCGTCGGTCGCCGATACGGAATCGATCAAACGTGTGGCCAAGCGCGTCGTCGAGACCAAGAAGAAAGGCAACAAGGTCGCCGTGGTGGTATCCGCAATGGGAGACACCACCGATGATCTCATCGATCAGGCGCTGAGCATCGACTCGAACCCGCCCGAGCGCGAGATGGACATGCTCATGACCGCCGGCGAACGCATCTCGATGAGTCTGCTCGCCATGGCCATTCATGCGGAAGGCAGCCGCGCCCACTCCTTCACCGGACAGCAGGCCGGCTTCTTCACCGATGCCCGCTATGGCGCGGCCCACATCAAGGCCGTCAAGCCCGACCGCGTGAAGAACGCGCTGTCGCTGGGAGACGTCGCGATCGTCGCCGGATTCCAGGGCATCAACGCGAAGGGCGACGCCACCACGCTCGGCCGCGGCGGCTCCGATACCTCCGCCGTTGCGCTCGCCGTTGCGCTCGGCGCCGACATCTGCGAGATCTACACCGACGTGGATGGCATCTTCACCGCCGACCCGCGCATCGTGCCGACCGCACGCCGCATCCCCTACGTCGGCTACGACGCGATCCTCGAAATGGCATCCTGCGGTTCGAAGGTGCTCGCGCTGCGCTGCGTCGAATACGCGCAGCGATTCAACATGCCTCTGCATGTGCGCAGCTCCTTCTCCCACCGTCCCGGCACGCTGGTCGTTCCCGAGGGAGTCGACCCGCGCACGCTGCCGAACATCGACTGATCGGTCGAGATCACGTCGACGGCATCGCACCGACGGTATTGACAACACGTTTACGAAGCAAGACAAGGCAAGACAATGAGCGACAACAACAACGAAAAATCGATGGGCGATCTGTTCCCGGACCTCGGCCCCGAGGCTCCGGTCATCTCCGGTGTGGCGCATGACCGCAGCGAGGCGCTGGCCACCGTGCGTGGCGTGCCGAACGAGCCGGGCATGGCCGCGAAGGTGTTCACCGAGCTGGCGGCCGCCGGCATCAACGTGGACATGATCGTGCAGGCCGGCTCCTCCGCGGGCCTCGCCGACATCTCCTTCACCGTGCCGGAGTCGTCCGTCAAGGCGGTGGAGAACGCCCTGATCGATAAGCACGAGGAGCTCGGCTACCGTTCCTTCGATGTGGATACCAAGGTCGGCAAGGTTGCCGTCGTCGGCGTGGGCATGAAGACCCACTCCGGCCTCGCCGCCAAGTTCTTCCAGGCGCTGAGCGACCACGGCATCAACGTGCTGATGATCTCCACCTCCGAGATCCGCATCGCCGCGCTCGTGCCGCTCGACCAGCTCAACGACGCCGTGCGCGCCTTGCACACCGCCTACGGTCTCGACGCCACGCAGGTGGAGGCCGTCGTCTACGGCGGCACCGGTCGCTGAGCGCAGTGCGCTGACGTATAGTAACGATCCCAGTCGATTGTCACGCTGGGCGGTGGCCATTCCACGAGTATCTCGAAGATGCTTCCAGCCGGCGACCGTCACCCAGATAACATGCGAAGGGCCTTTTCTCCGCGATGTTGGTCTCCGCGAGGTGAGTCTGACGATCTTATGGGCTATAATGGGCTTTGCTAATTCTCAATAAGAGTGGACGAGTTAGCCACTTTGATTGCTCAACGGTCTCCAGATCGTAGGGGCGGGTGTTACACCCGCCCCGTTTTTTATGAAGGCGATTCTTAGACAGCTTCAGCCTCTCCTGCTGGCCATCCGTGCTCTCTGAAGTTCGCCTCGCATGCCAGCGGAATCAGGTAATATGGATGGCACTATTGTTCTCGGGGAAGAGGAATTCAGATGAGTGCAAAGCGTTATCGAGTGGGGATTGATGTTGGACTGAACTCGGTGGGATTGGCCGCCATCGAGGTTGATGACGCCAATACTCCGATACGTATTCTCAATGCGCAATCAGTTATTCATGACGGCGGGGTCGATCCGACGAGGAACAAGGACGCGGCTACGCGTAAGAGCGTTTCAGGTGAGAGCCGACGCGCGCGGCGAATGTTGCGTCGGCGTCGCAAGCGTCTTAACCAGCTTGATGAGTTGTTGCAGCGATTGGGCTATCCGATCATTGACCCTGAGACGTTGGACACTTTCGACGAGTGGAAAATACGTTCTGGCTTGGCCGATGTGTTTATTGAGGATGAAGCCACGCGCAAGGAAAACATCTCCATTGCCATCAGACATATCGCGCGCCATAGGGGATGGCGCAACCCATATCACCGCGTGGAATCGCTACTGGTGGATAATCCGTATTCGGAGCAATACCGTGAGCTGAAAACTCGAGCCGAGGCGCAGATCGGACATGCATTAGATGAGGATATGACATCGGCGCAGATCGTTATTGCAGCGTGGCCTCATAGGACAGTGGATAACGCCCGCTTGCGAACCAGCAGCAAGCGGGGCGAAGGCTTGCTGCCTTCCAAACTGATGCAGGAGGATAACGCCAATGAGCTCAAGCGTATCTTCTCTGTACAACGTGTTCCGGAATCAGAGGGTGATCTCCTATTCCACGCAATATTCCGCGCGAACTCTCCCAAGGGATCCGCGGAGAAACGAGTGGGGCGTGACCCATTTGATGCAGCACAGCCTCGTGCCTTGAAAGCATCGTTGGTGTTCCAACGATACCGGATCGCCAATGTGCTGACGAATCTCCGTATTCAGGAGAACAAGCAGGAACGGCCTTTGACGATTGAGGAGAAGCAGACGATTTTTGCGATGCTCGTCTCTGATGATTCGAAGGACATTACTTGGGGAGATGTTGCATCGCATCTCGGATATGAGCGGAGACAGCTTCGGGGCGTTGGGAAAACCACCGAAGACGGCGAGGACCGTATTTCCAGCACCCCGCCTCGACTGACCTCTTTCCAGAGGATATGCGAAGCGGACAAGAAGATCGCCAAGCCCTTGCAGGCATGGTGGCAAAACGCCTCAGGGCAGGCACAGGAGTCTATGATCAGACTGCTGTCCAATACGGTGGATCTGGATGGTGTCCATGGAGACATCTCATACGAGGAGGCGCTCGACTTCATCGATGGCCTTGACGATGAGGGTTTGAGCAGACTGGACTCCGTTGATCTTCCTGCAGGTCGAGCCGCATACGGCGAAGAGACGCTACGGAAGCTGACGGAACGCATGCTGACCACCAACGATGACCTGCACGCCGCACGTAAGGTGTTGTTCCACGTTTCTGATTACTGGAGACCTCCGGCAGATCCCATCGGTGCGTCATTGGGCAATCCCTCTGTAGACAGAGTACTGAGAATCGTCAGCCGATGGCTGTCAAATTGCCGTAATCGCTGGGGTACCCCTGTATCGGTACAGATTGAGCATGTGCGTTCCGCGTTCGATTCGGTAGCTACTGCACGGCAATATGAGCGACGAACCGGCAACAGGAGCGTCTATCGGTCTTCGCTGGCGAAGCAGCTTCGTGAGAGCGAACATCTTGACCGTGTACGTAGTGAGGATATTCGTCGTATCGAGGCGATTCAACGGCAGAACGGCGAATGTCTCTATTGCGGACGGCCGATTGCGTTCAGAAACTGCGAAATGGACCATATCGTGCCTCGGAAAGGTGCGGGATCGACTAATACGCGGACGAATCTGGCCGCTGTTTGCATCGAATGCAACAGGCTTAAGTCGAACATTCCATTTGCGGTGTGGGCGGACTCCGAGGCGGCACATGCTCGTGGAGTGAATTTGAAGGAATCCTTGCAGCGGGTCGATCACATGCTCTATGACAGGAACGCTGATACTTCGCAAACTTGGAGACGGTTCAAGCAGGATGTGAAGATCAGACTGAAGCAGACCTACAGTGATGAGCCAATCGACAATAGGTCCATCGAATCGGTCGCATGGATGGCCGACGAATTGCATCGTCGTATCGATTGGTATTTCAACGCGGGGCATTATCTTGAGGAGTGCGATGAGCTCCGTCCTCGGATTATGGTGGAGGTCCGTGTGTTCCAGGGGCGAGTTACAGCTCTTGCTCGTAGAGCGAGTGGTTTGGAAGGCAGGATTCACTTCTTTGGTGCTCGTTACAAGACCCGTTTGGACCGCCGTCATCATGCGATGGATGCTTCTGTGATCGCCATAATGCGCCCATCCGTGGCACAGACACTTGTGGAACGCGATTCATTGCGTGAGTCACAGTTGATTGCAGGACGACTGGCCAACGGTGAGCGGAGCTGGAAGGAATATCCGTATGAAGGCTGTCCGGGATATGTTCCATTCCAACAGTGGCGCGCGGCTATGGAATCGTTGTTGGAGCTGCTGAATGATGCCCTTGATCATGATCGGATAGTTGTCCGTCAGCCGATGAGGTTGCAACTGGGCAATTCGATAGCGCATGATGCGACGGTCAAGAAGCTACTCCGTGTGCGGCTTGGTGATGCCATGGATGCTGATCTGGTTCGCAGGGCGTCCACACCTGCGTTGTGGTGTGCTCTTACGCGTTTGCCTGATTTTGATGCCGCAGTCGGTCTGCCCGCGAATGATTCGCGGACGATTGCCGTGCACGGCGTCACGTACTCCGCCAGTGACGAGGTGGAGTTCTTCGACGGACAGTCGGCGCAACTCGCTGTCCGTGGAGGTTCGGCTGATATTGGTTCGTCGATCCACCATGCGCGTGTCTATCGGTACTGGAAACAGAACGCCAAAGGTGTGCGCAAGTACTGGTACGGGATGATTCGCGTGTTCCAAGTGGATTTGCTGCGGGCGCGTGGCGCTGATCTGTTCTCGGAACCGTTGCCGCCTCAGTCGGTTTCAATGCGATGGGGTGAGCCTCGGACCGTACAGGCGGTGCAAGCCGGTAATGCCACGTATCTTGGCTGGATGGTTGTCGGCGATGAACTTCGTGTGGAGTTCCCTCGGGAGACCGCGCTTAATGGGCAGATCGGTGAGTTCGTGGATTGGTGCGATGGCTCTGATTCGGCAAGTACCGCTCAATGTTCATGGGTGTTGGATGGTTTCTTCTCGAACAAACAACTCAGGCTACATCCGAGACTGCTGGCATCCGAAGGGTTGATGAAACTCGGCAAAAATCAGGAAATACCTGATGGAGTTCAGAAAGTCGTAGCTAAGACGGGATGGATATCTACCGTAGATGTCTTTGGAGGCTTTTCCCCAACGGTGATTCGCCGTAACACCTTGGGCGAAGCGCGGTGGCGTTCGCAGTCCGGTTTGCCATGTTCATGGCGATGGTTTGACTAAGAGTGCATCATGCAGAGCCAGTGGCGGGTCGTTGATTGCACGGAGATGTCCGGCAATATCTCGTATGTACGGGGCTGTATGCGTGTACAACGGGATGCTGTTGATGAGCCGGTGGATGTTCCGTTATCTCAGGTGGCTGTCGTGCTGCTTGGGCTGCGAATATCATGCTCTGCCTCTGTATTGCATGAGATGGCCCGCTACGGGGTATCGGTCCTGTTGTGCGACTGGCGTGGAGTACCTGATGCGGCGCTTCACGCTTGGACGAATCTGCCGACTACGGTCACTCGGCGTCAATTGGCGCAAGTCGATATGACGTTGCCTCGTGGAAAGAATGCATGGGGTCGAATCGTCCAGGCCAAGATCCGCGGTCAAGCGGCATGCTTGGACGCGCTTGGAATTGATGGGGGAGGATTGTTGCGCGGCATCGCCGCGTCGGTCCGATCCGGAGACCCCTCGAATTGTGAAGGGCATGCGGCGCGGGAGTATTGGAAACGGGTGTTTCCAGCCGATGAGGAGTTCAAACGAAGCCCAGGTGACGGCCGAGGTCGTAACGCGCAGTTGGATTATGCCTATATGGTGCTGCGCGGTTTCGCGGTCAAGGCGGTCATATCGGCTGGGTTGATCCCCTCCTTGGGGATGCACCATCGTAATCGAGGCAATTACTTCTGTCTGGCAGACGACATGCTGGAACCGTATCGTCCGGCAATCGACCGGAGCGTTGCTGAATTGCGGGCGGAAGACGATCTATCGGATAAGAGTATAAAGAAGTATCTTGTTGAAGCTGTTAACCAGCAACTCAACGGGACCGGATTGACGATTCCCAGTTCGCTGAATGACTTCGCACAACAATATGGCTTGTACTGTGAAGGGCGTGTCGACCGACTCGCGGTGCCCGAATATGCGGGCATCGTATGAAAAGGGATGAGGACAGTGGCGGCATGTGGTGTTTGGTGATGTTTGACCTACCGGTCAAAACCAAGCAACAGCGTCGTGCTGCTACAGAATTCAGGAACATGCTGTTGGATATGGGCTACAGCATGGTGCAGTATTCGGTTTACGCCAGATACACTCCCACGCAGGCGGGAAACCGTTCGACGGTTCAGGCGATCAAAGCGGCTTTACCGGCACACGGATATGTGCGCGTGTTGCACATCAGCGATCACCAGTGGTCTTCGGCACTACGATTCTCCAACTCCGAACAGGACCTGGAAGAGGAGACTCCGCAGCTGTTCACGCTTTTCTGAATGAAGAAAGTGCTACAAACCGCAGAAAATGGCCCTTCTTGAGAGGCTATCAAGTCTATCAAGAAGGGTGAATGCTAATTCCCAACCATCAAATCAATCCCCGATGTGATGCAACAAGTCTATCAAGAAGGGTGAATGCTAATTCCCAACCGAGTATCACCGGATGCTCCGGGCGATGCAAGTCTATCAAGAAGGGTGAATGCTAATTCCCAACCGGTCCGGGTTCCTCATGGTGGGCCGCTCAAGTCTATCAAGAAGGGTGAATGCTAATTCCCAACGAAACGAGCGTGGTGTCGTGGCCCGCGTCAAGTCTATCAAGAAGGGTGAATGCTAATTCCCAACCTTTCACACAGCAAGCCGGACTCCGCGTCCAAGTCTATCAAGAAGGGTGAATGCTAATTCCCAACCTCGTGGAGCGGTGGACCTACCGGCAGGCAAGTCTATCAAGAAGGGTGAATGCTAATTCCCAACTCAACGCCCACGTGGTCTTATGACCAATACAAGTCTATCAAGAAGGGTGAATGCTAATTCCCAACTCGTGCGTCGCCGGGACTTGCACCCGGCCAAGTCTATCAAGAAGGGTGAATGCTAATTCCCAACAGGTGGTCGAGTAGGTGGTCGGTGAAGTCAAGTCTATCAAGAAGGGTGAATGCTAATTCCCAACCCGACGAGGCGCAAACGTTCGGCGGCATCAAGTCTATCAAGAAGGGTGAATGCTAATTCCCAACGAAGCACTCGGGTACTGTTCGTGACGTTTCAAGTCTATCAAGAAGGGTGAATGCTAATTCCCAACGAGTCCCGAGGATATTCGCGAGGATACGCAAGTCTATCAAGAAGGGTGAATGCTAATTCCCAACGCGTGTTTGTGTGTATCGCGCGTAGGTACAAGTCTATCAAGAAGGGTGAACGCTAATTTCCAACCCGTATCCTGCGTGAATTCATTGCTGAATTGACTGTCTCTTAGACCCGTTTCGTGGCCGGCTGTATTGCGATTATGGACGCGCTGCGTGCGCGTCATGCCGGCCCGCCTGTCGGCTTGCACGTTGCCTACAAGCAGCTCCGCCGCTTGCTTCACGGCAACGCCCCGACAAGAGGAACCCTGACAAGAGGAGTCAGGATGAGACCAACGAATTTTCCGGCGCGAGATGTTAGACGCTCGGCCGCGCCATCATGAACCGACTCAATTGCGCCGCTCTCCCGCACCACTTCAGCCATGCCGCCCGGTTGCGCCCCTGTCTGTGCCCCCGGCGGTGCCGCTCAACGCAATTTTCGTCGATTTTGGCGTTGAGCGGCACGACGATACGTCGTTACTGCCTCGCCGTCGTTTTGACATGTTGTCAAAACGGCTATTTTCCAACGATTCTGCAATAGCCAGTATTCCAAAAACTGCCTCTGCCGCCGCCTTGTCTGCCGTTCAACGTAAAAAATCGCCGAAATTGCGTTGAGCGGCACGGTTTTCTGCCACTCAACGAACATCAACCGATTGACATGCGCTGAGTGGCAAACTCATCGCGCATCTCGCTCCGATCCGGCCCGCGAAGCGGGTCTGGGGGGCAGTCAATTCAACAATGAATTCGCACCGTAGGATACTGCCGGGGCAAGCAAGCCAGTCGGCGACAAATCTATTGCCGATTCAATGTGTGGTATGAAAACTATGTGGTATGAAAAACCGGGTATCGCGGAACCGTGTGGGAAACGCGATACCCGGCTGGGGCTAGTGCTGATCAGCTGCTACTTCTTGGTGATGTAGCCGAGCGCCTTGAGCATCTCGGCGCATTCGAGGGCGCCGCCGGCGGCGCCGCGCAGCGTGTTGTGGGCGAGTCCGACGAACTTCCAGTCGAAGATCGAATCCTCACGCAGACGGCCGATCGACACGCCCATGCCACCCTCGTAGTCGACGTCCAGCTTGACCTGCGGGCGGTCGTCCTCGGTCAGGTACTGGATGAAGTGCTTCGGCGCATGCGGCAGTCCCAGTTCCGCGGCGCGAGAGGTGTAGTTGACCAGACGGTCGATCAGCTCCTCCTTCGTCGCCTTCTTGCCGAAGTTGATGAACACGGTGGCGGTGTGGCCGTCGAGCACGGGCACGCGGATGCACTGCGAGGTGATGCGAAGCGGTCCGTCGAACGGCACGATCTCGCCCTTCTCGTCATCCACGTGACCGAAGACCTTGAGCGGCTCCTTCTCGCTCTTGGCCTCCTCGCCGGAGATGAACGGGATGATGTTGCCCACCATCTCGGGCCAGTCCTTGAACGTCTTGCCGGCGCCGGAGATCGCCTGATAGGTGCTCACGACCACCTCGTGCGGCTCGAACTCCTTCCACGCGGCCAGTGCCGGCGTGTACGCCTGGATCGAGCAGTTCGGCTTGACTGCGATGAAGCCGCGCGTGGTGCCGAGGCGCTTGCGCTGATGCTCGATCACGGCGAAATGCTCCGGGTTGATCTCCGGAACGACCATCGGCACGTCCGGGGTCCAGCGGTGGGCGCTGTTGTTCGAGACGACCGGGGTCTCGGTCTTCGCGTAGCGTTCCTCGATCGCGCGGATCTGATCCTTCGGCATGTTCACGGCGGAGAACATGAAGTCCACTCCGGCGGCGACCTTCTCGGCGTCATCGCCGTCGACCACCGGCATATGCTTGACGTACTCGGGCATCGGCGCTTCCATCTTCCAACGGTCGCCGACCGCCTCCTCGTACGTCTTGCCGGCGCTGTGCGCGGATGCGGCGAGCGTGGTCACCTCGAACCACGGGTGGTTCTCAAGCAGCGTGATGAAGCGCTGGCCGACCATACCGGTGGCGCCGAGGACGCCGACCTTGAGTTTTTCGGACATAACAACCTCTTGGAATAGATGGGTGGATACAACCTGACGTAACCGTCAATTCTACGGAACACATCATGGCTCCGGGCCGTTTGCCCGCATGGTGACTGGTTCGCCGGTTCCCGGCACGGCGGTAGGCTGTAAGCATGTCGATTGCATCGGAAGAAGCGAAGAACCAACTCGATCGAATCGTAGCGTTGGGATACCCGGATGTGGCGGATATGAGCGCGGCGGCGTTCCGTTCCCTCGCGCGCCCGCTGATCGAGGCGCTCGAGCAGTCCGATCTCGGCGCGGACATCCTGCTGGTGCCGACGCGTGAGCTGGTCTCGCCCGAATCGTTGATCGCCCGAACCTCGATCAACCGCATGGCCGGATTCACGACGATGCCGCCGCGCGACATCGCCAGCTTCCTGCCGCAGGACGGTTTCGAGCCGCCGGAGGGACCGTTCTACCTCGTCGTCGAACCGCATACCGGCACCTGCTACATCAACCGTGAGCCGGACGTGGCGCGTAAGCTCATCGACTCCGACGAGCGTATGCCGCTCACGCTCGAGGAGGGGCTGGCGATCGCCACGCAGCATCCTGAATGGCTGCTGGAGAAGAACGGCTTCAACCTGCTCGGATCGCGTTCGGCCGACGGACGCGTGCCGAGCATCTGGATGAGCCAGAACGCGCCGAGGCTCGGCGCCGTATGGCCGAACTCGCGTCACACATGGCTCGGCAACGCCTACTGCATCGCCCGCCGAGGAGTGAGCCTGTTTCGGTAGGGGGAGCCGAACGCGGTAGGCTAGTCGGGGAGACATCATCGAGAACCATGAGAGAGAAGGTCGAAGATGTTCTGTACCGCTTGTGGCGCCGCCAATGACGACGATGGCAGGTTCTGCACATCCTGCGGATCGCCGTTGGACCATCCGGAACCGACGGGGGCGTCAGAACCGTCCGGCCCGACAGCTCACGAGCCGTCGTCGTCGGGGATCCCGCCGGTCGGACCGGGTGGTCCGGTCGGCCCGGTAGGCGGCGGGCCCGCAGCCGGTGCGGCCCGCAACCGTCTGCCGCTGATCATCGCCATCGTCGCGGCGGTCGTGGTCGTCGCCGGCGCGATCGCCGCGTTCCTCACCTACCGTGCGGAACTGTGGGGCGGCAAGGCGCTACCCGATCCCGCATCGATCACCTCGCAGGTCTCCTCGAAACAGAACGGCAAATCTTCGGTCACGGCCAAAGCCATCGCGGATGCCCTGCACGCGAAAGGCCTCGCAACCACAACCGTGCGTGAATTCTCCGGCGAAAGTCGCGGCGCATTCCTCGGCTACGTGGGCGCGAAACCCGGCGAGCGCGTCCGCGCCGACGTCACCGTGACCATCCGCGAATCAGCCGGACCGGGCGTCCCCAGAAACGTGATCGGCAAGCGCGCGGAGCAGACCGTCTCGACGCTGAACGGCATGGGCGTGCCGGTCCACTACAAGCAGATCATCGTCAACGATACGAAGAAGATGCCGGAGGGGACGATCATCGCGGCGTATCCCACCGCAGGACAGGCGGTGTCCGAAGATGGCAAGGATGACGGCATCTACGTCGGAGTCGCCACGAAGGGGAACGGCATCGGAGCCGATATCGTCGGCGGCGATCGGGATGCCGTGCGATCCCAGCTCGAATCGAAGGGCTATAAGGTGACGCTGGTGCCGCGATTCGCGTCCAAGGATCGCATCGGCAAGATCACCGGATCGAACCCCGCACCCGGATCGCCGGTCTCCTCGGGCGCCGCGGTCACCCTGTACTACGGCATCGACGCGAGCGGCGTGAAGGAGGCGTACACGATCCACAACTCGCCGGAGACCGGTGCCGCCAGCAACATGCTCGGCACGTCGGCGGTGGCGGCCGGAACGTGGTGCCGCAACGACGGTGACTGCATCACGTTCGACGCCGGAGCCGAGACCGACAGCGCATACGACAAGGGCAGCATCACGTACCAGAAGGGACGCGACGGACAGGACTACGGCGAATACGGCGGACTCGTGTCCTGCGACGCGATCCAGCAGCCGTACTGCAGCAACGACAGGGCCGACTACCTGATCACGCAGAACTACGGCGCGTTCGAACTGATGCCGCGCGAGAGCCTGACCGACTACTGGTGCGGCGAACGGCGCGTGGACACGAACGGGGCCGGTATGGGCGCGTGCGTGAACGGGACGCTCGACCAGAACAGCATGTCGTCGACGTACTCCGGCGCCACATACCGCATGCAGGACTACTTCGTAGTCGTACCGGTCGGATCCGACCTTGAGGGGCTGGAAGGCACGGGATTCTTCGACAAGGATGCGCTCGCCGATGCGAAGAAGGGCAAGGCCGTGGACACGGATCGGCCGTTCCTCCTGTACCGCGATCCGAAGCTGTATTCCAAGACCAGCGTGCCGATGACCGACACGATGGCGCAGAACCCGTTCCTGCCGTTCAACGGATACAGCGGCAGCAGGGATGCGGTCATGAAGATGAAGCCCGCACCGAGCGACTCGAGTGTCTACTATCTGGTCGAGCAGGGTGGCGACTACGACTGGCAGTCGCTCGCCGATGCCACGGTGAAGGGTGCCAAGACGACCGAGGATGCCGATTCCTCGTCGACGGGATCCAAGCAGTCCGAGGAATCCGCCGAATCCGCCAGGAAGACGTACACCAATGATGAGATCATCAGCGCGGCCGACAAGGGCGATTTCACTCCTATCGCCGGAACCTATTGCCTGAAGTCGGGCAAGAGCTGCGTCACCTTGGACAAGACCGGTGCGCTCTCGCTGAAGAGCGGTGACAAGCCGCTCCTGTACGAGCATCCGACGAAACTGCGGTATCGACCCGACGGTTGGAGCGCGTATACCGGTGGTACGACGCGGTTTCTGGATCTGACCGCTCCGGATGACGACTATCAGTGCACCACCAAGGACGGGGCCACCCATTCGGGTGCGTTCTGCGCTAGCGACGCCTATTTCAGCCAAGGCGGCGATGAGGCCAACATCTCGCAGCGTCCGGTGAATCCGCTGTACATCTTCAAGGGCTCATCATGCGACATCGCCAACGGTGATACGCCGTTCGATCCCGGACAGGGCGTGATGACGTTCAGCGCGGACAGGCCGTGCCTGTACTTCATGGGGTACCACATGAACACCGCACCTACCGAGCAGACCGCGTATTACCTGCAGGAGTGATCAAGAGTGATGAAGTAATGAGAAGGGTCTTAAGGGGGTTGAGACCCTTCTCAGACCCTTCTCAGCGACGCCGTAGGAGGTGACGCAGGGGGAGGGTGACGGCGTAGAGCAGGGCGCCGGCGAGGGCCGCGGTGGTGGCGAAGACGGCGGGGCGGCGCAGCTGGTCGCGGGCGCTGACGCCGTCGGTGATGCAGTGGTCCTCGAACCAGACGCGCAGTTCGTTGTGCGAATAGCGGCCGACCAGTTCGCCCCACGTGAGCATGCGCGTGGTGTACGTGGACGGGTGATCCTCGTGGAACTCGAACAGGCGGATGCCGCGCAGTCGCGACTTCGGGCCGTAGCATTCGAATCCGCAGGTGGGCGCGTATCCCAGATCGATGCCGTCGTCGTGTCCGACGAACGAGTTCTTGTGATCATGGCCGCAGAAGAGGGCGAAGTAGCCGCCGGCATCGCGCATCGCGTCGACCTCGCCCACGTTCTCGTCGGCGCATCCGATGCCCTCGCCAAGGCGGGAGCCCGGACGGCACTTTGATTCATCAAGCACGAAGCACCGTCCGGAGAAGGTGCGCGATCCCTCCACGGCGTTCGGCGTCCACGCCGGAACCTCCTTCAGCACGTCGTAGAACTCCTGCGGCGGAATGTGCTGGAAGGCGATCGCGGGCACCGGCTTGCCGTCGCCGTTGCGCGCGGCCAGTTCGTGCTGCACGTCCGCCAGCCAGGCGATCGCCTCGGGGGAGGGCGTGCCGTAGCCGTCGGAGTCGGCCAGATCGAGGCCGCGGGGGTTCGTCGCGTACAGCGGATACTGCGCGTCGCGCTCGGCGGGGGTGTCCTTGTCCGCGTAATCGCCCGAATTGACCATCATCACGCTCATCGCGATATGGCCGGAACCGTCGGAGGATTCGACCGGCATCGCGAACGTGCCCGGCTCGAATGCGAGCGGATCGGGGCGCGGCGCGTCGGGCTCGTCGGAGGCGGGCGCCGGCGGGTTGAGGCAGCCGGGGAATTCGCGGTAGATGTCGTCCTGCTCCTCGGCGAGGATGCCGCACTGGAAGTCGTGGTTGCCGTAGGTCGCGGCGAACGGCACGCCGGCGTCGACGACCGGTCCGAGGAACGCGGCGAACGTGCGGCGCACCTTGGCGCGCGTCTCGTCCATCAGATCGGCGGGCGTGATGACGTCGTCGACGGGCGGCACGTCGGGGTTGTGGCGTTCGGCGATGCGGCGCTTGACGCCCTGCAGCTTCGCCTCGATCTCGGTGATGACGCGCACGCGCGCGCCCGGCTGCTCGCCGCGGCGGCGCAGGAACGTGTCGATGTATGCGGGGTCGTAGCCGCGGATCTGGTCGCCGGTCAGCACCACCAGATCGGGATCCGCCTTGCGGATCGCCTCGCGGATCAGACGGATCGTGTCGGGATCGACCTCGGGCTTGTCCTGGATATCGGCCATCTGCAGCACACGGAAGGTGCCGTCCTCGCGGAATCGCAGTGTCATGACTCCAATGTAGCGCGAGGTGTGGCGCGTGATGGCGGCTGCGGCGGGGCGGGGCGCGGCGCACGCACGGTGGAGTCGCGCGGTGTGATATGCGAGACATTACCGGGGGAAAACCGACGAATCGCGCAACATTGTGGACCCGGCGAGGCGTTGGGGCGCGCGGTAGGTAGGATGGGGGATTGCGCATGTTACGTATGCGTAAACGAACCACAGACGTCTGATCACTGTCATATGGCCGGCAGAGACGGCCATGCACCAAACGCCGTGTACCAAGCAAAGGAGGAACGATGGGTCAGGATCAATCATCGGTATTCGATCTCGCCGCGGTCGCCGCGGCATCCAACGGAGGGAACAACGACCCGCTGCTGCCTCCCGCACGATTCATCGGCGACCCGCAGAAGCCGAGCAAGATGCCGTACACCAAGTACGTCGCCTACGACAAGCAGGTGCCGTTCGACTACCCGCAGCGCACGTGGCCGGGCAAGAAGCTGCAGCGCGCGCCGCGCTGGTGCTCCGTCGATCTGCGTGACGGCAACCAGGCGCTCGTCAACCCGATGGACTCCGAGCGCAAGCTGCGCTTCTGGAACCTCCTGGTCTCCATGGGCTTCAAGGAGATCGAGGTGGGCTTCCCGTCCGCTTCGGAGACCGATTTCGACTTCATCCGCATGCTCATCGAACGTGAGCTCATTCCGGACGACGTGACCATCGTCGTGCTCACCCAGTGCCGTGAGCACCTGATCCGCCGCACCTACGAGGCGCTCAAGGGCGCCAAGCGCGCGATCGTGCACTTCTACAACTCCGTCTCCGTGCTGCAGCGCGAGGTCGTGTTCCGTAAGAACAAGGAGGAGATCAAGAAGCTCGCCACCGACGCCGCCGAACTGTGCAAGCATCTGGAAGGCGAGGCCGAGGGCATCGACCTGTACTACGAGTACTCGCCGGAGTCCTTCACCGGCACCGAGCCGGAGTACGCCGTCGAGGTGTGCAACGCGGTGATCGGCGTCATCAAGCCGACCCCCGAGCACCCGATGATCATCAACCTGCCGGCCACGGTCGAGATGACCACGCCGAACGTGTTCGCCGACGAGGTGGAGTACGTCTCCAACAACCTCGACGACCGCGACTCCGTGGTGCTCTCCCTGCACCCGCACAACGACGAGGGCATGGGCGTGGCCGCCACCGAGCTGGCCGTACTGGCCGGCGCCGACCGCGTCGAGGGCTGCCTGCTCGGCAACGGCGAGCGCACCGGCAACGTCGACCTCGTCACGCTGGGCCTGAACCTGCTCACGCAGGGCGTCGACCCGCAGCTCGACCTGTCCGACGTGCCGGAGATCCGCAAGACCGTCGAGTACTGCAACCAGATCAAGATCTCCGAGCGTCACCCGTACGCGGGCAACTTCGTGTTCACCGCGTTCTCGGGCTCGCATCAGGACGCCATCAAGAAGGGCCTCGAGGCCCGTCAGGTGGCCGCGGATCGCGCCGGCGCCGATCTCGACAAGTTCGTCTGGCTCGTGCCCTACCTGCCGATCGATCCGAAGGACATCGGCCGTACGTACGAGGCGATCATCCGCGTCAACTCCCAGTCCGGCAAGGGCGGCATGGCCTACCTGCTCAAGACCAACCACAACCTCGACCTGCCGAAGCGTCTGCAGGTGGAGTTCGACAAGGTCGTGCAGAAGTACGCCGACGACACGAAGAAGGAAGTCAAGGACGAGGACATCTGGCGCCTGTTCAAGGACGAGTATCTGCCGGTCGAGCAGTCGGGCATGACCGCCGCCGGCGTGGTCGTCGGCGATACGCACGATGCGTCGCTCGCCCCGTGGGGCCGTCTGAAGCTGCTCAAGGTGGCGGTCTCCTCCGGTGAGGATGGCTCCGACACCGTGCTCAAGGCGCGTGTGCTCGACCGTGGCGTCAACGTGGGCGTCGACGAGCCTCACGAGCGTGAGATCTCCGGCGTGGGCAACGGCCCGATCGCCGCGTTCCTCAACGCGATCGCGAACCTCGGCATCGAGGCGTCGGTCATGGACTACGTTGAGCACACGATGTCCGTCGGCACCGACGCGATGGCCGCCTCCTACGTGGAGTGCCAGGTCGGCTCCGATGCGGATTCCGAGATCATCTGGGGCGTCGGCATCGACTCGTCGATCACGACTTCCGCGCTCAAGGCGATCATCTCCGGCATCAACAGGGTGAACCGCTCGGCTGAGCACTGATAGGCGCCTGATTGTGTGACTATCTAGGAGGGCCTCGCACGGATTGGATCCGTGCGAGGCCCTCCTTTTTCTACTCCATCACGCCCGGGGTCTGTTCGGGATTGGTGGACGGGTCAGAGGGAGTGTCTCCGGGGACATCGCCCTGTGTGCCGTTCGATCCCGAACCGGAGGAGCCGGTTCCGCCGGTATCGTTGGAACCGCTGCCCGTGCCGTTCGATCCGGAACCGGAGGACGTGCAGCCCGCCGCGGACGGATTGGTCGCACATTCACCCGTAGAACCGCTGCCCGTGCCTGAACCACTGCCGGTGCCGCCCGTACCCGCGCCGGATTCGCCGTTCTGGCCGGACTGCGCGGAGTCGGTGGACTGATCCTGCGTATTGGCGTCCTGCGAGCCGGAGGACGAATAGTACCGCTTGCTCGACGACTTCGAACCGGTGCCCCACGTGCCGTCGGAGCCACCGACCTTGCCGTTGTCCTTGGCGGTCGGGAAGGACTCGTTCGCCGTGCCGGCCAGCGCCTGCTTCATGTACTGGGTGAACAGGTGCACCGGGTAGTCGGAGTGTCCGGTCCAACGGCCGAACGAGGGGATCTCCTGCGGATTGCCGTTCGCGTCCGGATACCACATCGCGAACGTGGAGACCACGGACGGCGTGTAGCCGACGAAGCTCGCCGCGTACATGTTGTTCGAGGTTCCGGTCTTGCCGGCGATCGTGTGTCCGATCGAACGCGCCTCGGTGGCGGTGCCGGACTGGACCACGCCGGTCAGGGCCTTGGTCACGAGGTTCGCGTCGTTGGCCTCGAACACCTTCGTGGTGGATGTCGGCGCCTGGTAGAGATCCTTGTTGTGCACGTCCTTCACGCTCGCGACGATGTGCAGCGTCGGCTTGTTGCCCTGATTGGCGATCGTGGAGTACGCCCACGTCATGTCCCTGACGGTCAGGGCGTTGTTGCCGAGCACCGTGTACGGTTCGGAGCCGTCCAGTGAGGTGCTCTGCACGCCGGCCTCGCGCGCGAGTTCGGCGATCTTCTTGGTGCCGAGCTTGGTCTGCAGATCCATGAACACCGTGTTCGACGACTGCGCCGTGGCCTTGTACAGGTTGATGTACCCGAGGTTGGCGCCGCCCACGTTGCTCACCGTGCCCGCGATGCCCGGATACGTGCGTTTCGAGTTGCCGTTGAAGATCGTGTTGAGGCTGACCTTGTCCTGCACCGCGCCCATGAGCGCGAACGCCTTCATCGTGGAGCCGACCTCGTACTGCGCCTGCGTGGCGTTGTTGAGCTGCTTGGTGAGGTAGTCGTCGCCCGCGTACAGCGAGATGATCGAACCGTCCTTCGGATTGACGCTCATCGCGCCGAACTGCATGCCCTCGGGCACCACGCCCTGCATGCCGTTGCTGGCGGGGCTGACGACCTGCTGCATGAGGTCCTGCTTCGACTTGTCGATCGTGGTGACGATCCTGTAGCCGCCGGTGTCGAGATCGTCCTTCGTGAACGCCTTGCTGTTGACGAGCTCATCGCGCACCATCTGCAGCAGGTAGCCGTTCGGCCCCTTGTACATGTCCTGTTGCGTGTTCTCGACGGTGTCCGGCATCGTCGAGGCGTCGGCGGCCTCCTTGGCGGTGATGTAGCCGTCCTCCTTCATGATCGAGATCACGCGGTGGAAACGCTGCTGAGCCATCTTCGGGTTCTGCGCCGGATCCCACGTGGAGGGGGCCGGGATGATGCCGGCGATCATCGCCGCCTCCGAGACGGTCAGATCCTTGGCGTCCTTGTTGAAGTACGCCTGTGCGGCCGCCTGGATGCCGTACGCGCCGCGACCCAGATAGATCGTGTTCATGTAGTTGCACAGCACCTGGGACTTGTCCTGGCTCTGCGCGATCTTCAGCGCGAGGATCGCCTCGTGCAGCTTGCCGGTGTACGAGGTCGTTTCGCCGAGGTAATAGCGTTCCGCATACTGCTGGGTGATCGTCGATCCGCCCTGGCGCGTGCCCTTGGTGACGTTGTTCACCAGTGCGCGGGCGATGCCCTGCAGGTCGATGCCGCGGTCGGTGTAGAAGCTGCGGTTCTCCGACGCGACGATCGCATTGCCTACGTAGTCGGGGAGTACGGCGCAGTCGATGATCTCGCGGTTCTGCTCGGAGAACGTGCCCATCTCGGTGGTGCCGTCGCTGAAGTAGACGGTGGTGTTCGAGGCCATCGCGACCTTCTCCGGCGCGGGGACCTCCGTGGTGGCGTACAGGTACGCGAACAGACCGATGCCGGCTGCCAGACACAGCGCGATCAATCCGAGTATCCACTTGAGGATGAGATGCCGGCTGCGGCCCCTTGCCTTCGGGCCCTTCCCGCCCCTGGCACGATGGTTGCCGCCGCGGTAGTGACGGGCCGCCGGATTGCGCGTCGATCTGCGCTCCGACGTACCCTGCGCCGCCCTCCGGGCATGCTTCCGACCGTTACTAGAGTGTGAAACCATACCCTCCACCGTAACCACATGCCTTGAACAAGCCGCTAAGGTTTTGCTTGTTCAGGCTGCGCAAGGCGGCTTTTTTCCGTGAAATCCTCACAATGATGAAGGTGTCTGGAAGGAAGCTGGACGTCGGGGAGGGCGAGGATGTCGGGATATGTCGGGATATGTCGGAACATGGTGTATAGTAGACAAAGCCTCCACGCGGCGTTACGTCGCCCAATCCCCCCAGGGCAGGAATGCAGCAAGGGTAAGCGGCCTCTGACGGGTGCGTGGAGGTTTTTCTATGCTTGTGGGCTACTCTGTATGGCATGACCGACGAACAGAAGCCTTCCGATCCCTCAGGTCCCGTGATTCGTGATCCCCGCGAGCCTCGTCTCATGCCGCAATCACCCTCCGGCACGTCCTCGCGTGCATCCTCGGATCTGGTACGCGACTTCGAACCGCTGGACATTCCCGTGCGATCCTCGTCCAAGCCGGCGTATCCGTCGTCGAACCGGCCGACGTCGCTGGCCGACGTCGCCGACGTGGAAAGCACGAACACGATGGATCTGACCGCGGTGATGGACGCGGCCACGGGCGCCGGTGCGGGCGCCGGCATGGGAGCCCCGGCAGGCGCCAAGGCATCCTCATCCGGCGAGAACGATCCCCTCTCCCGCAGCCCGCGCGCCTCCAGCCGCGTGCTGTGCGTGCTGCTCGGCCTCATGTTCATCGCCGCCGCGTTCGGCGTATGGTGGCTCGGCACGCACACCGAGGCCGGTCAGGCGTTCGACGACATGACCGAAGTCGCCTTCGCCGACACGGCCCCCGCATGGCTGGGCGGTCTGCTTGCGCTCGGCACGCACCTGAACGTGGTGATCGTCTCGACGGCGCTCGTCGTCATCGCCGTCGTCATCGCCGCCATCCGCAGACGCTGGTGGCTGTTGGGGCAGATCGTCGTCTTCGGTCTGCTGTGCTTCGCCGCCACGCTGATGAAGCCCGTGCTGCCGCGCCCGTTCATCATCCACACCGAGATCGTCGACGGTCCGTCCGCGCCCTCCGGGCACGTCACGCTCGCCGTCGCGTCCGCGATCGCGCTGCTGCTCGTCGTATCGCGCGGATGGCGGTGGGTCGTCTCGCTCGTCGGCATGACGTGGAGCGCGTTCGTCGGCCTGTCCGTCGTCTACGGACGCTGGCATCGCCCGTCCGACGCGGCGATGGCCATGCTGCTGGTCGGCGGCATCGCCCTGATCATCCTCGCGTTCACGCGCGCGTCCGGCATGGACCGCATGGGCACGCGCCGCTCCTCCGCAGGCGCGCAGATCGTCGCGAGCGTGTCCCTGACCGCCGGGATCATGGCGACGTTGTACGGCGCGTACGTAGTGTGGCAGATCGTGCCCGGACTGACGATGAGCGCGCAGTGGGCGCGGTCGAGCTCGATGGCGGCCAGCGCGATTCTCGCCGTCGCGATCGTCCTGCTGGTCTTCGGATGCACGCTGATGATGCGCCAGATCACCGCCTCGCCGCTGAGCCGTCTCGGCCTGGTGGGGGCGCCTCCGGCCCCGCCGAAGCGCCGCCGGGAACCCTCTGGCCACGCGTCGTGAGTATGATGACTGCACAGCGGAAGAAGAAATAAGGAGAGATCATGGCAAATGGCACCAAGCTGGTGATCGTGGAGTCTCCCACCAAGGCGCACAAGATCGGCGGCTATCTGGGAGACGGATACACGGTGATGGCGTCGGTGGGTCATATCCGGGATCTCGCGCAGCCGAGTCAGGTGCCCGCCGACGAGAAGGCGAAGTTCGGCAAGTTCGGCGTCGATGTCGACGACGGCTTCAAGCCCTACTACATCGTCGACGCGAACAAGAAGAAGACGGTCTCCGAGCTCAAATCAGCGCTGAAGAAGGCCGACGAGCTCTACCTCGCCACCGATGAGGATCGCGAGGGCGAGGCCATCGCGTGGCATCTGGTCGAAACGTTGAAGCCCAAGGTGCCGGTCAAGCGCATGGTCTTCCACGAGATCACCAAGAACGCGATCCGCCAGTCGCTCACCCAGACGCGCGACGTCGACGCCGACATGGTCGACGCGCAGGAGACCCGACGCATCCTCGACCGCCTCTACGGCTACGAGCTGTCTCCGGTGCTGTGGCGCAAGGTCGGCCCGGGCCTGTCCGCGGGCCGCGTGCAGTCGGTCGCCACGCGTCTGATCGTCGAGCGCGAGCGCGAGCGCATGGCGTTCGTCCGTGCACCCTACTGGGATGTGACCGCGACGCTGTCCGCGCCGGGTGCGGAGGGCGCGCCCGTGTCGTTCGAGGCGCGCATGACCGGGCTGGACGGGCATCGTCTGGCAGGATCCAGGGATTTCGGCGATGCCGGCCGACTCATCGCGGACAGTGCGTCCGCCGGCGTCCGTCAGCTCGACGAGGCGACCGCTCGCTCGCTCGCCACGGCACTGCGCGACGCGCCGTTCACCGTCACGTCGATGGAATCGAAGCCGTATCGTCGCCGCCCGCTGCCGCCGTTCACCACGTCCACGCTGCAGCAGACCGCCGGCAATCGCCTCGGCATGAGCTCGCGCGCCACGATGCGCGCCGCGCAGGGCCTGTACGAGAACGGCTACATCACGTATATGCGTACCGATTCGGTGACGCTCTCGCAGGAGGCCATCGCGGCCGCGCGTGAAAGCGTCACGGCCCACTTCGGCGAGCGATACCTCTCCGACGCGCCCAAGCAGTACGCGACCAAGACCGCCGGCGCGCAGGAGGCCCACGAGTGCATCCGTCCGGCCGGCGCGCACTTCCACGATCCAGACGAACTGGCCACGAAGGTGCCGAGCGACCAGCTGAAGCTGTACACGCTGATCTGGCAGCGCACGCTCGCCTCGCAGATGGCCGATGCCACCGGTTCGACCGCGACCGTCAAGCTCACCGCTCCGGCCGGTGATCACGGCGAGGCCGCGTTCCAGGCGTCCGGCACGGTGATCGAGTTCCCGGGCTTCATGAAGGCGACCGGCGAGGGGCGTCGCGCGACTTCGACGGATAAGGCGAAGAACGATGACGGCAAGGCGAAGTCGGCCGACGAGAACGCGTCCCTGCCGCCGATGAGCGAGGGCCAGCGGCTCGGCGCATCCGAGGTCGAGGCCGACGGGCACGAGACCCAGCCGCCGGCGCGCTACACCGAGGCATCGCTCGTCAAGACGCTGGAGGCCAAGGAGATCGGCCGCCCGTCGACCTACGCGTCGATCATCTCCACGATCATCGACCGCGGATACGTGTACGAGCGCGGCCGTGCGCTGATCCCCTCGTGGCTGGCGTTCGCCGTGATCAAACTGCTGGAGAAGAACTTCCCGAAGCTCGTCGACTACCAGTTCACCGCCGACATGGAGAACGGCCTCGACCAGATCGCGCACGGCAAGGAGACCGGCCGCGACTGGCTCACCCGCTTCTACTTCGGTTCCGGACACGGCGCCGCGCAGTCGGCCGACGAGGCGCACGAGGGCCTGCAGCAGCAGGTCGCGCAGCTCGGCGACATCGACGCGCGCGCCATCAACACCATCGAGATCGGCGACGGTCTGCACGTGCGCGTCGGCCGCTACGGCCCGTATCTGGAGGACACGCAGCACCTCGACGCGGAAGGCAACCCGAAGCGCGCCTCCCTGCCCGACACGATCGCGCCGGACGAACTGACCGTCGCCGTGGCGCACGATCTGATCGACAACCATTCCGGCGGCCCGCGCGAACTGGGCACGGACCCGGTCACGGGCGGCACGGTCGAGGTGCGCAACGGACGCTTCGGACCGTACGTGGCGCTGATCCCGCCGGCCGGAGCCGAGAGCGCCGCCGCCGGTGCCGCGGCTCCTGCCGAGACCGGCTCCAAGCGCGGCTCGAAGAAGCAGCCTGCCGCGCCGAAGCCGAAGATGGCAAGCCTGTTCAAGACGATGAGCCCCGAGTCGATCACGCTCGACGACGCGCTGAAACTGCTGCGCCTGCCGCGCGAGGTCGGCTCCTACGAGGAGACGAACGCCGAAACCGGTGAGATCAGTGAATCGCACGTCATCGCGAACAACGGCCGCTACGGCCCGTACCTGACCAAGACGAAGGCGGACGGCTCCACCGATACCCGTTCGCTCAACTCCGAGGACGAGATCTTCACCGTCACCATCGATCAGGCGAAGGACCTGTTCGCGCAGCCGAAGTACCGCGGTCGCGGTCGCGGCGCCGCCAAGCCGCCGATCCGCTCGCTCGGCAACGATCCGGAATCCGGCAAGCCGGTGGTCATCAAGGAAGGCCGATTCGGCCTGTACCTGACCGACGGCGAAACCAACCGCACGCTGCCGCGCCAGTACGATCCGGCCACCATCGAACCGGCGGACGCCTACCGCATCCTCGCCGAGAAGCGTGCGATGGGACCGGCCCCCAAGCGCGGCCGTGGCGGTCGATCGAGCTCGGGTGCGAAGGGCAAGGCCGCGCCGAAGGTGAGCGCCGTCGAGGCCAAGCGCGCCGAGCGCCGCGCCGAGGTGAGAAAGCTCGCCGATCAGGGCTGGGCCAACACGCGCATCGCCGAGAAGATCGGCTCCACCGCCGCCACCGTGAAAAGCGACATCGACTGGCTCGCCGCGAACGAGGGATACGAACGCCCCGCAGTGGTGGCCGCCAAACCGAAGCGCGCCGCGAAGTAGTGAGCCTGCGTCCGTTCCGTGCAAGGACGGCGTGGGTCCTGCGGGGAAACGGACGCCGGGGAATCGCAGGCAACGGTTATGGTGGAAACCATGGCTGGACTGTTCATCTCATTCGAAGGCGTCGACGGCGTGGGCAAGACCACGCAGGTCGAGCGGCTGCGCGCGTATCTGGAATCGCGCGGTCGCACCGTCGTGACAACTCGCGAGCCGGGTGGCACCGCATTGGGCCGAGCCATCCGGTGGTTGCTGCTGCATGGGGTGGATGAGGAATCCGCCGACATCGCGCCGCGCGCCGAGGCGCTGCTGTTCGCCGCGGACCGCGCGCAGCACGTCGCCGAGACCATCCGGCCTGCGCTCGATCGCGGTGAGGTCGTGATCACCGACCGGTATCTTGACTCGTCGCTGGCCTATCAGGCGGGTGGGCGCGAGCTGACGGCCACTGAAATTCGAGAGTTGAGCATGTGGGGCACGAACGGACTGCTGCCGGTGCGCACGTACCTGCTCGACATGGATCCGGCGCTGTCGCATTCGCGCCTGACCCACGCCGCCGATCGCATGGAATCGGCCGGCAACGAGTTCCAGAATCGCACGCGTCAGGCGTTCCTCGATCTGGCCGCCGGTGAGCCGGAACGGTTCCGCGTGATCGACGCATCGCGATCCATCGACGAGGTGTGGGCGTCCATCCGGACGGATATTGACGGACTGCTGTTGCGCGAACGGCGCGACGGCGCGAATGGCGGGGAGTCGGCATGAGCGTGTGGGATTCCCTCGTCGGACAGCAGCAGGTCGTCGAACAGCTGAAGGCCATCGCGGCCGGCGATCCGAAGCAGATCGCCCAGTCATGGCTGATCTGCGGGCCTCCCGGATCGGGCCGATCGAACATGGCGCGCGCGTTCGCGGCCGCGCTGGAAAGCCCCGATCACGGTCTGGGCGACGAGCCGACCAGAGTGACGCAGCAGGTGCTCGCCGGCACGCACCCGGATGTGAGCGTGCTCGCCACCGACAAGGTGACGATCGGCATCGACGAGGTGCGCGATCTGATCGGCATGTCCGAGCAGATGCCGAGCACCGCGCCATGGCGGATCATCATCATCGAGGACGTCGACCGCATGCTCGAACGCACCACCAACGTGCTGTTGAAGGAGATCGAGGAGCCGGCCGAGCATTGCATCTGGCTGCTGTGCGCCCCGAGCGCGCAGGACGTACTGCCGACCATCCGCTCGCGCACGCGCATCGTGAACCTCGCCGTACCGGGGGCGGCGGCGGTCGCGAAATATCTTGAGGAGAGCGTCGGCGCGGAGCCGAAGATCGCGCGGCGCGCGGCACGGCTTTCCGAAGGGCATATCGGCATCGCGAAACTGTACGCCACCGACGAGCGGGTCATGACCGACCGCGACGAGCTCATCGTCGGCGTGCTCGGATTGCGCAGGGCGTCGCAGGCCGTGCTGCTCGCCGGATCGCTCAACGCGAACGCCAAGGCGCAGGCCGAGGTGGATGCGGCGCGCCAGGCCGCACGCGAGGAGGCTGATTTCCGGCGCATCAACGGACTCGGCCCCGATGACCGCATTCCGCCGAAACTGCGCGGCGCATACAACGCGATCTCCAAGAAGGACGAGCTGAAGCGCCGGGCCACCCGCCGCAGCCGCGACGTACTCGACCGCGCGCTGAACTCGATCGCCTCGATCTACCGCGATGTGGCCGTGATCCAGAACGGTGCGGAGGACTCGGTCGGACTGATCAACCTTGAGAACCGCACCGCGATCACCGAACTGGCCTCGCGCATGCCGCGCGCCGCCGCCGTGGCGCGACTCGACGAGGTCGCGGTCGCGCGCCGCCGCCTCATGGGCAACGGCAACCCCGTGCTGGTGTTCGAGGCCCTGTTCTGCGCGCTGATGTACTGAGCGCGGGGCAGGGCCGTCCGTGTGTTGTTGTCAAAAGTGTGCTGATCGAACACTTTTAACATGTTAAAAGTGTAGTGATTTCACACTTTTGACAACGAGGTAGCTTGTGTATGGCTGTGACGTGATGTGGATAGGGTCCCGGTTGTCTCTGTCGGTGGCCGGGACCCTGCTCTATTCGTGTACGATGTCGGTCCGGCGAAGTGCCCGGGATGACGATCGTCATCGCAGGTCTTCGGCGAGCAGCCAAGCCGCGTATAGGGGAATACTGCGTAGGTCGCCCTCTGCCCCGAAGTTTCGTGCGCTGAGTCGGACCGCGTATCGTGGCGAGTACTTGGCGCGGTATGCGACGAGACTGCGCGCCGTCACGTTGGTTCCCGATTTCACTTCGATGGGGATGACATCCCCCTGCCTGTCTCGTACGATGAATTCCACCTCGCCTCGGTTCAGTGTGCCCCAGTAGTGCGGGTGAAGTTCGTCCGCGATGAGCTGCTGGAGCACGTAGTTCTCATTCAGTGCCCCGCGGAATACGGACGCCTTGTTGTCAGCTGGAAGCAGATCTGCCGGCAGAATGTCGTATTCGCTTGACAGCAGACCGGTGTCCGCCATATAGATTTTGAACGATGACGGGTCCTCGAACGCCCGTAGCGGTGCAACGGGTTCGCTGACTTGAGTCAGACGGGTGATGATGCCGGCCGATACCAGCCAGGAGAGCGCGCCCTGATACATGTTCGATCTGCCTCCGGAACGGATCGCCTTGTACTGGAACTTGTGATTCTCTTTGGCGAGTTGTCGGGGGATGCTGTTCCATGCCTCAAGGATCCGCTGGGTCTCGCGGGGTGTGGAGTACTTCGCCATATCCGCGGTGTATGCGGTGATGATGTTGCGCTGCACGGTGCGTGCGTCTTCCATTCGCCGATCCGACTCCAGATATGCGCTAACGGATTCCGGCATGCCGCCGACGATCATATATTCGCGGACAAGATCCATTGCGATGTCGTGGTAGGGGAACGGGACCTCCGGCGTTTGGTACGCATCCCGTATGCCGTCGGCTAGGCGTTCTTCTCCCTTGGCCCACAGGTACTCCTTGAAGTTCATGGGATGCAACGTGAGCATGTCGACTTTTCCGACGGGGAACGAGTATCTGCTTCGGTTGACCTTGACCCCAAGCAGACTGCCCGCGGCGACAACGTGATATTGGGGTGCGTCGTCGCAGAAGTATTTCAGACTAGTCAAGGCACGCTCGCACAGTTGGATCTCGTCGAGCACGATGAGCGTGCGGTCCGGGTCTATGCGCATATGCAAGAGGCTTTCCAAGCCGCGGATGATGTCCGCTGGGGCTATGGAGTCGCCGAACGGTATCGCTGCACGTGTTTCACGTGAGAAGTCCACGTAGGCCATGGAATCGAAGGAGCGCTCGGCGAAGTGGGTGATCGCGTACGTCTTGCCGACCTGCCGGGCACCGAACAGGATCAGCGGTTTGCGCCGAGGCGAGCTCTTCCATTCGTCGAGTTTGATGTCTATGGTGCGTTTCATGTTCCTTGCCCCTTGTGCCATCTCTTGTCTCTTGATCGCAGTCATTGTCAAAAGTGTATCCATCGAACACTTTTAACATGTTAAAAGTGTAGTGATTTCACACTTTTGACAACGAGACGGCTTGTGCAGGGCGGGCGATGACGAGGGGTGTGTGACCGTAGGCTTGGATACCGAACCGTTACATGGATAGTCCGGTGGAAATGTCCATAGGCAAGGGGGGCAACTGTGCTGCGACGGCCCGACGTAGTTGGGTGCCTTGAGCGTGTCGTGCAACGTCCCGCGGCCACCACACCGGTACCGGGGCGGACTGA
Organism: Bifidobacterium sp. UTCIF-38; assembly: GCF_006454495.1. NCBI lineage: Bacteria > Bacillati > Actinomycetota > Actinomycetes > Bifidobacteriales > Bifidobacteriaceae > Bifidobacterium > Bifidobacterium sp. UTCIF-38. The sequence goes on from NZ_JFAL01000004.1 coordinate 74,820, forward strand.
AGACGTGTCGGTGCTGTGACTACCCCTCAGACCCGCTTCGCGGGCCAGCTCCCCTGACAAGGGGAGCCGAGATTGTGCCTACCGCCTGGTGGAGGAGACGCGCACGACGAGCTGCGGGGGCAGGGAGACGTGCGAGGGGTGTCCGGGGCCGGATTCGATGAGGCGGAGAGACTCGGAGACGATCTGTGCGTAGGGCGGGCGCACCGAGGTCATCGTCGGCAGGGATGCCGAGGCGATGGGCGAGTCGTTGTAGCCGACGACCTTGATGTCCTCTGGCACGTTCATGCCGAGCGCGTGCAGCGCCATCATCACGCCGAACGCGATCGTGTCGTCAGCGCAGACGATCGCATCGGGGTGGCCGCGCTCGCCGAACAGGCGGATCGTGCAGTCGAATCCACGCGAGACCGTGCGATCGCCGAAACGGTTCCAGTCGCTGTCGGTGGTGAGCCCTGCGGCGCGCACCTGCGTGTGGAACATCGCGAACAGTTCGGCGGACTCGAAGGAGACCTCCTTGCCGGCTAGGTAGGCGACCGAGCGCACGCCCTGTTCGGCCAGATGCCGGATGATCGCCTCCATCGCGGTGTTCTCGTCGATGGAGACCATGTTGGTGCGGAAGGAGCGCTGGCGGCCGCCGACCTGCACGATCGGAATCGTGTCGGCGTATTTGTCGAAGACCCGGGAGAGATCGGCGCCGGCGGAGGTGACGGCGATGAGCCCGTCCACCTTACGTGAGCACAGGGCGTCGATGCGGTCGATCTGCGTGGCCTCGTCGGCGCCGATGCCGAGCAGGAGCTGGCGGCTGTCGTCGTCGACGATCGGTTCGAGCGCGTCGAGGAGTCCTGCGGAGAAGTTGTCGGAGGCGGTGGGGATGACCAGTCCGATCGTGTTGGTCACGTCGGAGCGCAGTGCGCTGGCCGCGTAGTTGACGGAGTAGTTGAGTTCGGCGGCGGCCTTGCGCACGCGGGCGGCGATCTCGTCGTCCTTGGTTCGTCTGCCGGAGAGCACGCGCGACACCGTGGCGGTCGAGACGTCCGCCAGTGTGGCGACTTCCACGATGGAGGCTTGGGACTTCGATGCCCGATTGGCCATATTGTTGTTCTTTCGCTTGCCGGATACCGCTGGGTTGGGTTGATGGGGCCGACGTCGTATCGCCGGTCTGGGCGAACCCGGTGGAACCTCGTGAAAAACGAATTCGCCGCCCGGCACAGCATCATAGCGCGCGGGCGGCGAACACGTGGAATAGGGAAGGAACGGGAACGTCGCCATGCGCTGCGGCGCCCCGAGAACTAGATGTGCCGGATGGTCACTCGGCCTTGGTCAGGGTGGCGACCAGGGAGTCGGCGACGGTCTCGGCGTTGTCGCCCTCGACGGTCAGGTTCACGGTGTTGCCCTGCTTGATGCCCAGGCCCATGATGGACAGGATGGAGCCGGCCGGAACGGCGGCGCCGCCCTCCTTGGCAATGGTGACCGTGCAGCCGGAGGCGGTGACGGCCTGGGCGAATTCGGCTGCCGGACGGGCGTGGATGCCGACGGGATCGTTGATCACGGTGGAACGGGTTGCAGTTGCCATAGGGAGCACTCCTTTATGTCTGTATGTTATATGCCGCGCGTGCTCGTCAGTCGGTGACGGGCTTGAGCGCTGGAAGAAACTATAGCACAGTTTTTCACGACACGCAGAAAACGATTACCGGTGTTGCTTCAATCTTTTTTCTGTGTATACTGACACTGTCGGTAAATGGATTACACACCATTGCGCCGCAGAAGACCGGCCAGTGCGGAAAGAACCGCACGGTACTGGTCGCAACAGGACATAAGACATAAAGGAGTGCTCGATCATGGTTATCACCGGAAACGGAATCGGACGTGGAGTCGCCGTCGGCAAGGTCATCCGCATGGCGCCGCCGCTGGAGGAGCCGGCGGACGTGCGTCGCGATGCGTCCATCAGCTCTGTCGTGGAGAACGAACGCGTCACCAAGGCTCTGGCCACCGTCAACGCGGAGCTGAACCGTCGCGCCGAAGAGGCCAAGCACGGCGATGAAGGCGCCAAGAAGGCCGCTCCGATCCTCGAGGCCATCGCCATGTTCGCCTCCGATCCCTCGCTCGCCACCTCCATCCAGAATCTCGTCAACGGCGGCAAGACCGGCGAGCGCGCCGTGCTGGAGGGCTTTGGTCAGGTCGAGGAGATGTTCAGGATGATCGGCGGCTACCAGGCCGAGCGTGCGGCCGATCTGCATGATGTCGGTCAGCGCGTCATCGCCGAGCTGCGCGGCGTGCCCGCGCCGGGCGTGCCGGACTCCGATGAGCCGTTCGTGCTCGTCGCCGACGATCTTTCCCCTGCCGACACCTCTTCGCTGGACCTCGAGAAGACCCTTGCGATCGTCACCTCGCAGGGCGGTCCGACCTCCCACACCGCGATTCTGGCGCGTGCCCGCGGCATCGTCGCGGTCGTCTCCGCGGCCGGCGCCGAGGACCTTCAAAACGGCGAGACCGTGATCGTCAACGCCGCCAAGGGCGAGGTCGTCACCGAGCCGACCGAGGAGCAGATCAGCGAGGCCGAGCACGCCAAGGCGAGGGCCGCCAAGGCCAAGGAGCTGCGCGGCCAGGCCGGCGGCACCAAGGACGGCCACCTCGTGCCGCTGCTTGCCAACCTCGGCAAGCCGGCCGACGGCAAGACCGCCATCGAGTACGGTGCGGAGGGCGTGGGCCTGTTCCGCTCCGAGTTCCTGTTCATCGGCAATGCCGAGCCGCCGAGCGTCGAGGAGCAGACCAAGGCCTACACCGAGCTGCTCGCCCAGTTCCCGGGCAAGAAGGTCGTCATCCGCATGCTGGACGCCGGGGCCGACAAGCCGCTGCCGTTCCTGACCCCGGAGGACGAGCCGAACCCGGCCCTCGGCCTGCGTGGTCTGCGTACGCTGCGTGTGCACAAGGAGGTCCTCGAAGGCCAGCTCAAGGCCCTCGCCGCCGCCGACGCGCAGACCGACGCCGACCTGTGGGTCATGGCCCCGATGGTCGCCGACGAGCATGAGGCCGCCTACTTCGTCAAGCTTGGCAAGAGCTTCGGCCTCAAGAAGGTCGGCGTCATGGCCGAGGTCCCGTCCATCGCCCTGATGGCCGACAAGGTTGCCGAAGTCGCCGACTTCGTCTCCATCGGCACCAACGATCTGACCCAGTACACGATGGCCGCCGACCGTATCCTCGGCTCCGTCTCCAACTACCAGACCGCATGGCATCCGGCGGTCCTGCGCGCGATCAAGCTGATCGCCGACGCGGGCAATGCCCACGGCATGCCGGTCGGCGTGTGCGGCGAGGCCGCGGCCGATCCGGATCTGGCCGTCGTGCTGACCGGTCTCGGTGTCAACTCCCTGTCGATGACCCCGGTGGCGCTGGATGACGTGCGCGCCCAGCTCGCCGAAGTCACCTTCGAGGAGGCCAAGGCCAAGGCCGAGGCCGCTCTGAACGGCGATTTCTACAAGCCTGCGTGGGGCGACTGATCCCACGCCCGATTCCCGCCTGACGGTGCAGTGCCCCCTAATGCGGTGCGCCATCAGGCGATGAACCACTAATCGTGGTCCGGTTTCCCCTTCGTCCGGATCACCGCTGTCAGCCCGGCCCGTGCCGATGGGAATGAGCACTCCCCATCGGCACGGGCCGGGCTTTTTTCGTTTTCGATGCGATATCCGTTTTTCACGCGCGCAACGTGGCGCGCGATACACTGGAACGTATGAAGATTTCCGCTGATTTCACCGTCATCCCCGACGATTTCGCCAAGGCGGCCGCGCCCGAATACCGCGCGGGCGGCGTGCCCGTCATCTCCTTCCCCTTCTACATCGACGAGGTGAACCCCGATGCGAAGTACCTGCACTGGACGTTCACCGATCCCGATTCGATTCCGGTGTGCGGTTTCGAATGGATCCACTGGACGGTGGCGAATCTGCCGATCGACGCGCTGATGTTCGATTTCAACGACTCGCACGCGCTGTCGATCCCGCCGGACTTCTCCCGCCAGATGCCCGCGATGATCCCCGAGTCGGTGCAGGGCCGCAACTCCTCGGCCTCGAAGTTCCTCGGCCGTGACAACGACCCGGCGGTCACCATGCGCTACAACGGCCCGCAGCCGCCGGACAAGGACCACGACTACTACCTGCATGTCTGGGCCACCAAGAACCCGCTGCCCGGCTTGAATCAGGGATTCTGGATGAACGAGCTGCTGCATCGCCTGCGCGAGTCGGGGGAGCAGGCCGATCAGGCCGGCATCTTCCTGACCGGCAGGGCGTGACGCGCCGATCGCTGTAAAGCATCATTGAGCATCATCGAAGACAACAAGAAAGGACACCCATCCAACCATGGCCTGCACCACGATTCTGGTCGGCAAGGACGCGAGCTACGACGGCTCGACCATCATCGCCCGCAACGAGGACTCCGCCAACGGCGAGTTCAACCCCAAGCAGTTCCTCGTCATCAAGCCCGAGGAGCAGCCGCGCACGTACACGTCGGTCATTTCCCACCTGACCATCGAACTGCCGGACGACCCGCTGCAGTACACGTCCGTGCCGAACGCCGACCGCAAGGAGGGCATCTGGGGCGAAGCCGGCGTCAACGAGGCCAACGTCGCGATGAGCGCCACCGAGACGCTCACCACCAACGAGCGCGTGCTCGGCGCCGACCCGTTCGTCGAACTCGTGCCCGCCAAGGGCAAGCCCGGCGAGGACGGCTACGAGCCGGAGGTCCCCGGCGGCATCGGCGAGGAGGACTTCCTCACCATCGTCCTGCCGTACGTGAATACCGCGCGCGAGGGCGTGGCCCGACTGGGCGCGCTGCTCGAGGAGTACGGCACCTACGAGATGAACGGCGTCGCGTTCTGTGATGCGGACGAGATCTGGTGGCTCGAGACCGTCGGCGGCCACCATTGGATCGCCAAGCGTGTGCCGGACGAGGCGTACGTGACGATGCCGAACCAGCTCGGCATCGACGAGTTCGACCTCGACGACGCGCTCGGCGATCAGGAGAGCCACATGTGCTCCGAGGATCTCGCCGAGTTCATCGAGGAGAATCACCTCGACCTCGCCGTCGAATCGACCTCGCCGTTCAATCCTCGCGACGCCTTCGGCTCCCACTCCGACTCCGACCACGTGTACAACACGCCGCGCGCGTGGTGGATGCAGCGCTTCCTCAACCCGTACGACGAGGTGTGGGACGGCCCGGACGCCGACCACTCTCCGGAGAACAACGACATCCCGTGGGCCCGCCAGCCCGAGCGCAAGGTGACCATCGAGGACATCAAGTACGTTCTCTCCGGCCACTACCAGGGCACCCCGTACGATCCGTACGGCAAGCTCGGCGACGAGCACACCCGCCACATGTACCGTCCGATCGGCATCAACCGCCAGAGCCAGCTCGCGGTCATGCAGATCCGCCCGTACCGCCCGCAGGCCAACCGCGCGATCCAGTGGATGGCGTACGGCTCCAACCCGTTCAACACGCTCGTGCCGTTCTACCCGAACGTCGATGAGACGCCGGCCTACCTCGCCGACACCACCACGCGCGTGACCACCGAGAACTTCTACTGGGCCAACCGCGTGATCGCCGCCCTGTGCGACGGCGCGTTCGCCGACACGTCCAACGCGGTCGAACGCTACCAGCAGAAGACCGGTGCCCTGGGCCATCGCCTCGTCGCCGCCACCGACGAGCAGGTCGCACGTCTGGGCCTGACGGCCGCCGAGGAGGAGGCTGAGTGCGCCGCCGAGGCCGAGTTCGAGGCCGACAACGTGGACGGTGACGTGCAGCCGCTCGATCCCGAGGAGATCATCGAAGCCGTGCGCAATGAGGAGGTTCGTGGTATTCTCGCCGCCGCCAACCAGACCATGGCCGACCAGCTCAAGGTCGAAACCGAGAAGCTGCTCGACTCCGTGCTGTACACGCGGTCCATGGCCATGAAGAACGGCTTCCACATGTCCGACTTCTGATTCACTGCCAGTGATGACTGGCTGCGGGGTAGTCGGCTCCTTATGATTTGACTACCCCTCAGTCTCGTTACACGAGCCGGTTCCTCCGGCAAGAAGAGCCAGTTGATATTGAGAAAGGTTTATCCATGACCACCATCGAAGACTTCACCAGCCAGTACGGCTTGGTCGAGAAGATCGACGCGTTCGGCTATCTCGACTACCTCAAGAACAATCCCGACGCCCCGCGCAAGCACGGCAAGGTCGTGCTCGTTACCGCCGACACCCCGCTCAAGGCGAGCCGCGGCGAAGGCAAGACCACCACCACCATCGCCCTGATCGACGCGCTCAACAAGCGCGGCATCGACGCGGCCGCCGTGCTGCGCCAGCCGAGCATGGGCATCACGGCCGCCGGCTCCAAGGGCGGCGCCTCCGGCGGCGGCAAGGCGTCCCTGACCCACCCCGAGCTCATCGACTGGGGCCTGTGTGGAGAGATGGGCGCGATCGAGGCGGCGCAGAACCTGCTCGTCTCCTTCGCCGAGAAGGCCGTCGACGAGGGCCGCCTCGACGACATCCTCGTGCCGCGCGTCTCCGAGGTGCCGAGCCGCTCCCTGCGCTCCATCGCCGTCGACTACGGCAAGGGCGACGTCAAGGAGAAGGTCGTGCTCACCCCGACCTGCGAGCTCATGCAGATCGTCGTGCTGTCCCGCTCGATGGACGAGATCGCCGAGCGCGTGGCGAAGATGATCGCCGGCACGAAGGACGGCAAGGCCGTCACCTTCGGCGAGTTCGTCGACCTGTGGCGCATCACCGGCATCCTGACCGACGCGGTCAAGCCGGCCAAGACCGAGACCGTGAACGGCTCCCCGGTGTACGTGCACGGCGGCCCGTTCGCCAACGTGTCGATCGGCATCCCGACGCTCGTCTCCGTTGAGATGGCGTGCGCGCTGCACGACGTCGTCATCGTCGAGGCCGGCTACGGCACCGACGCCGGCGCCCAGAAGTGGCTCGACATCGCCTGCCGCGAGTTCGGCGCGCAGTGGCCGTCCGCCGCGGTCGTCGTGACCCGCGCCTCCACGTGGCGTGACGATCCGGAGCTCGCATGGCGCTACCCGTTCCACGTCGAGCGTCTTGAGAAGCTCGACATCCCGACTTTCCCGCTCGTCAACCTGTGGGACGGCGAGGACGATCAGATCCCGTCTCTCAAGGAGACGGCCGCGAAGCTCGAGTTCCGCGACCCGATCATCGGCAACCTGTACCGCGACGGCGGCGAGGCGCTCGCCCCGCAGCTCGACGCGTTCGTTGACGTGCTGGAGCATGGCTCGATGCCAGCCCGGCCGCACAGCCACAAGGGCATGTCGGTCATCGAGAACGTGAAGTGGGTGGCCGAGAACGCCTATGGTGTGCCGGCCGAGCGCGTGCTGCTCAAGGACGGGTTCATCGCCTCCCGCGACGAGGCCGTGAAGCTGTGCGAGTCCGCCGGCATCTCGCTGGCCGACCTTGCGCTGGTCGCGGTCAAGTCGCCGGCCACGATGACCGACAACGACCGCGCCCCGGAGGACGAGCGCACCGTGACCCTGAAGAAGGTCGAGGTGCACGCCGGCGCCGGTCTGGTCCATGTCAACCTGACGACCTCGCTGACCACCCCGATGCCGAAGATCGTCTGATCTCGGCAGATCCTGGAGCATTTCGGGGGCATCTCGTTTACAAGGGGTACATTTCCGCTGTTGCGGACATCTATCTCGCTTACGAGGGGTACCAAGCCTAAGTACAAAGGCCCGAAAACGGCTTGACCGCATTGCGGCTGAGCCGTTTTCGGGCCTTTATACATGGGGTACGTACCCCATGTAAGCGAGATAGATGTCCGCAACAGCGGAAATGTACCCCTCGTAACGCAGATGGTCGCTCTTTCGGCCGGGTACTAGAAGTTGCCGCCATTCCAGCCCCAGTCGGTGGTGGCGGTGTAGCGGATGTACGTGCGGTCTTCGGGGATGCCGAGCGTGGAGTTCAGCGCGGCCATGATCTGCTCGGTGAGCTTCTCCCACGCGGAACCCGGCACGGAACGGCCGAACACGTTCACCTCGACGTAGGCGGCCGGCTGATCGTCGGAACCGGCGAAGTAGATCGGCATCTCATCCTCGAACGGGCACATGAGCCAGCCCTCGGACTTGCCCGGCACGGCGGTGATGGCCTTGCCGTAGGCGGTCTTCAGGGCCTCGCGCTGCTCGGGCGTGGTCTTGACGGAGACGTGAGTGTGAATGACGGGCATGATTCCTCCTTATCGGAACACTCCTTATCGGATTATTATCGGAAAACAATGATGGAGTGGTGATCATCTCCCAGTCTAGTGGCCCCAAGGCGGTACGGGGGAGCCTTCAGTGAGCAGACAGCCAGCGGTCAGGTGCGTGGTGTTGAATACCTGACTGTGAGAAAACTGATCGCGCAGCTTATGAAATTCGGCATCGTCGGTGTCATCGCCTTTGTCATCGACTGGGGCATCCTCAACATCCTCGTTGGCGTGTTCCACATGCACAACGTGCTGGCCGCCACCATCTCCTTCGTCATCTCCCTGATCTTCAACTACTTGGCGAGCATGAAGTTCGTGTTCAAGCACCGCGAGGACATGGCCCGGTGGATGGAGGTCGTCATCTTCGTGGCCGGTGCCGTGGTCGGCCTGTTCATGAACGACGCGATCATCTGGATCTCCACGTACGGCATGAACCACGACGCGTTCAACACGCAGCACGCGGAGTACCTGCTGCGCACCAACGTCGGCAAGCTCGTCGCCACCGCCGTGGTCATGGTGTGGAACTTCGCGATCCGCAAGTGGCTGCTCGACGACACGCACACGCATGCGATGAACCGCCTGCGTTCGGCGGAGAACAAGCTCACGGCCGAGGAGCTCGAGGCCAAGTGGGAGAACAGCTTCTCGCATCGCCTCGGCGTGTGGTCGCTCGAGCACACGCCCAAGGGCTGGCAGTAGTCCTCTTACTCCTCAGACCAGCTTTATGGGCCGGCTCCTCTGACAAGGGGAGCCAAGAGAATGAGCCCCGCCTTGATGGCGGGGCTTCGTTGTTTCACACCGCGACTTCGGTCAGTGTCGGCTGCTCGGTGGAGGACTTGATCTGCCTGAAGCCGATCAGTGCGATCGCGAGCGAGCCCATGGCGAGCGCGGTCACGACGAGGAAGCCGCCGTGCGAGCCCATGCGGTCGATGAATTGGCCGGCGATCGCCGAACCGGCGGACGCGCCGATCGAGTTCATCGCACCCATCCACGCCATGCCCTCGGTGAGCCGCGACGGCGGCACCAGATGCAGCATCAGCTGGTTGCCGTTGATCCACGTGGGCGCCTGGCACACGCCGATCAGCAGATAGATGATCATGATCACCCACAGGTGACGCGCGAACATGAACGAGCCGATGCCGATGTTCACCACCGCCAGACAGAAGTAGAAGCGCTTCCACAGCGGGATCACCCAGTTCTTCGCGCCGTACACGATCGCGCCGCACAGCGAGCTGATCGAGAAGCATGCGAACACGAAGCCGGTGTACTGCTTCATGTTCGATTCGGTCGCGAACGCGATGATCGAGATGCCGGCCGCCGACTGGAACGCGCCGAGACCGAACCACGTCACGCACACGGCAACGAGGCCCGGACCCCAGATCGACGCCTTCTTGACCTTGCCGCTGCGCACCTCGTCCACCGTGCGGGCGACCTCGCGCGAGATCGCCTCCGGATCGGTCACGCCCTCGCGCTCCAGCCGGCGACGCGTCTCCTCGGCCGCCGTCTGCTCCTTCAGCGCCTGGGCCTTCGCGGCCTCGCGGGCGCGATACTCCTTGCGGGTGATGCCCTCCGCGCGCGCCAGATCGGACTGCGACGGCGGCTCGGTCGTCAGCTCCGTGAGGAACATCAGCGCGCCGATGATCACGCACACGCCGGTGAACGAGAACGCGAGCAGGCCGGAGATCACCGCCAATGTCGAGGCGAGCGGATTGCCGACCACCCACATGCACTCGTCGAGCACGCCGCACAGGCTCAGCGCGCGATCCGTGCGCTCGCGGTCGCCCTTGAGCAGTCGCGTCCAGCGGGCGCGGCTCATCGCTCCCCACGGCGGGATCGCGGCCAGCAGCGGCGTCAGACAGTACAGCACCCATTCGGGAGCGCGGTTCGTGATCGACGTGGTCAGCGCGATCGCGGCGATGATCCACACGATGATCGTCGGAATCGAGACCTGACGCTGGCCGAACTTGTCGGTGAGCTTGCCGAGCAGCGGCGTCGAGATGGCCAGCGCGATCGCCTGGATGGCGGTGAGCATGCCGGCCAGCGAGTAGTTGCCGTAGTAGTGCTGCACCGAGATCGTGATCGTCATGCCGATCATCGGGAACGGCATGCACGCGATGACGCCGCCGATCGAATACCGTGCGGTGTGCGGCATGCGCAGCAGCTCCGCGTAGCCGCCGAACACGCGGTGGCCGAGTTCCTTCAAAGCCGACGACGAAGTCTTGCGCGGGCCGCCGTCCGGTACCTGGTTCGTCTGGTTCGTCTGGTGGTTATTCTGGCTCTTCTGGTTCGCCTGATTGGTGGTTTCGGACATACTGCACCTGCTCCTTTCCGCTCCCGATTGGATGTCCCCCGATCGTCCGTGGCGTTGGACGTCGGAGCCCTCATCGTTATTGATGTGCTGTCCTTCTGGTCGCGCAAAGGGGTGCGTTCCCGACCCGTCATCCATGACTGTCTCCGGTCGACTGTTCTGTCGCCGTCGTCGGTGTGCGGTCGTTCGCACGTTTGCGTCGCGGCCACTCTACGCGTGAGTCGATTACGACACGCGGACGACTCGGCGCGGGTTCCTGCGGGCTTCCATGGTGATTCCGCCGTGATTCCGCAGGGGGGAGCGGTAAATTGGAGCCATTGTCCTGAGTCAGATTTTGAGTCAGATTCCATGCGAGATCAAGGAGATCGACCGGTGAGCGCCACCACCATCCATTTCGTCCGACACGGCAAGGTGTACAACCCCGATCATCTGCTCTACGAGCGTCTTCCCGACTTCCACCTGTCCGATGTGGGCCGGCGTATGGCCGAGGCGACGGCCCGGTACATTGCCGAAAGCCCGCAGATGAACACGGTCGCGGCAGTCTACTCGTCGCCGCTCGATCGCACGCGCGAGACCGCCGGCGCGATCCTCGACGCGTTGAATCCGGTCAGGCAGTCGCGTGGGGAGGCGCCGCTGGAGCTCGTGACCGACGAACGGGTGATCGAAGCCGGCAACGAGTTCCGGGGCAAGCGTATCGGCCATGGCGAGGGCGCGCTGTGGCGGAACGGCAACTGGAAGCTCGTGCGCAACCTGTGGCGTCCGAGCTGGGGCGAGTCGTATGCGCACATCGCCAAGCGCGTGGGTGATTTCGCCCGCGAGAAGGTGAGGGAGCACGCCGGCGAGCAGATCATCGTCGTCAGCCACGAATCGCCGATCTGGTCGTTCCGCCACCTGCTGGAGACCGGTCACGCCGAGCACTGGATGTTCCTGCGCCACACCGCGCTCGCCTCGATCACGTCGATCACGTTCGACAGCGAGACCGGGCGTGTGATGTCCATCACGTATGTCGACCCGGCCGCCGGCATCGAGTGAGAGCACACTAGAATCGGTTACGGATGGACGTCCCCGCCGCCGTGCTGTATGCCGGATACCTGATGCCGGATGCGCCGGGAGTGGCGGCGGGCGTCGCGGGGCTGAAGGTGGCCCCGGTGAACAGTCACGCGAAGGAGCCCTGCTTATGACCTACGAAGTGAACGTCGATGACGTGGAGCGCATCGCCGCGCTGCCCGCCGTGCGCGAGGCCGCGGCCGCCGGTGCAAGGCTGGTGGCTCTGTGGCCGCTGACCGCCGCCATGCATATGGACAACGACGCGAAGTATGCGGAGAACCTGCAGGTGCGCGTCACGCGCGCGTTCGCTCGGATCCTCACCGGCGAGGACGTGACCGTGCCGGACGCCGAGTTCGTCTATGAGGGTGCCGATGCGATTCCTGGCCGTCCGCAGTCGATCGTCGACGCCCTGCTCGCCGCCAACGACGCCTACGACGCGATGGCCGACTTCTCCGAGACCGGTGACGCCTCTTTGGTTGACGATGCGGTCGAGGCGCTCGGGATCGAGTGGTCGGACGAGGTGTCCGTGCGCGTGCACGAGGTGCTGGAGTCCCTCGAGGCCGCGATGGACGCGGGGGAGTTCGATTCCGGGGTGTATGCGGTCGGTTCGCAGGAAGGTGATGGTTCGGGGGAGACCTCGGGTTCCAAGGCGGGGAAGTCCGCTGACTCGGGGGATTCCGCTGGTGTCGTCGGTGCGGCCGGGGCCTCTGATGCCACACCGACGGACGACGACTTCCAGCCGTCCGACGCTCTGGTCGACGCGGTGGCCCATCGCTTTGCGGCCGGGCTCGCGGTATTTGACGCGCTGATCGGTGCGGTTGTGGGCGATGTGACCGTGGGTGGGGAGGAGTCTGTCGCCGAGGACGGTGCTGGTGCTGGGGTTGGTGCCGGTGCGAATGTTGGTGCCGTTAAGGCATTCCTGCCCCTGATGTTGGTGATCAACGAGCTCAACGAGCAGCTCGCCGTGCCGCGCATCGCCCTGAACGACGATCAGATCCGTGAGCTGCTCGAGACCCGCGCCAAGGTGCTCGTCGACGACGGGGAAGAGGCCCCGGTTGGCGTCCGGACTTCCGTCGACGCCGTTGCCGGTCTTGTTTCCCCGTTGGCCGCCGGCGAATGGGACAAGCACCGCGAGGACGTCCTGTGGGACCCGGCCGCCGCCAAGAAGAAGGCCAAGGAGGAGGACGAGAAGCGCAACAAGGAGGCCTTGGCCGCCAAGTTCGCTCACATCAAGGCTGAGCCGTAAAGAAAACGCCAGAGGCGTTTTTAGGCGAAGGCGAGCGACAGCGAGCTATATGAGGTCAGCCGAAGGCTGTCATTAATTGCGGTCCGATCCCACCAAGGAAGAGGTGGAACTGTAGGCCTATCACCCGTGTGGCCGTACGTCGTGGTTGTACCCCCTGTGTGATCGTGTCCCCCCATGTGGTCGTACCGTGGTCGTACCCCTGTGTGGTTTACCGTGGTTTATCCCTGTGTGGTCGTGCCCCCGCGTGGCCGTGGCCCCACACGCCGGCTGCAGACCTGAGCGTACGTTCCTCCGGGTATTTCCCATGACTTTCCGAACAGCCGTACGTTGGGACCTGATAAGCGTACGTTCCTCCGGACCTTTTCGTTGACTTTCCGGATGACCGTACGTTGGGACTTGATAGGCGTACGTTCCGCCGGAAGCCCATGAGGAATACCCGGGGGAACGTACGTTGACGTCTACGGTGGGTACTTATGACCGTTGTGGGTTCCCCGTTGTGGGTGCCCACGGGTGCGGTCCTATTCCACGTCGATGACGGAGCCTCGGTCGATGAGGTTCGGGTCGACGAGGACGTGCCTGGTAGCGCGGTCCGGGTCCTGGATACGCTCGAGCAGCGTGCGAATCGCGGCCTCGGCGAGATCCTTGTCCGAGGAGCGCAGGACGGTCAGTGGGCGGGAGCTCGGCGTCGCGAAGCCGTCGACCGAGATCATCGACAGGTCGTCGGGCACGCGCTTGCCTCGGCGCTCCAGTGTCTGCGCGATGGCGATCGCCAGATAATCGGAGTGGACGAGCATCGCCGTGACCCCTGACAGCAGGATCTTGTCGACGATGCCGTTGACGCCCTTGGTGTCGTACGGCTGGATACCTTCGAAGACGAACGGGCACTGGATCTCGTCGGTGGACTCGATGACGTCACGCCAGCCCTCCTGGATCATCGCGGAGGTCGGGGTGTCGGTGAAGGCCGCTCCCACGAACCGATGACCGTGCTCGATGAAGTGGACGGCGGCCTTGCGCACGCCGTACGGGTGGTTGGTCCTTACGGAGTCGACGAAATGCTCGCACAATAATGGCAGATCGCGTTCGATCACGACGGTCGGCATCTCGCAGGTGGCGAGCCAGTCCCATGTGCGCTTGCCGTATGAGTGGACGCTGGGGGCCACGATCAGGCCGCAGATGGTGGGGTCCTGGATCATGTCGGCGAGGATCTCGTCCTCATGCGCGTCGACGTCGTACGCGGTCTCGCGCGTGATGATGCGCAGCCCCAGACGTGAGGTGATTTTGCGCATCTGTTCGATGACTCCGGGCCAGAAGAAGCTCGGCTCGGGCAGCATCACGCCGATGGCCGGCTGGTCGTTGCCGAGTTCGAGGCTGTGTGGCACCGGCTTGATGGCGATGCCGCCGGAGGGAGTGCGTTCGGAGAGCGCGCTTGTGGCGATGTCGGCGATGGAGGGCCTGCCATTGGCGCTGGCGGAGCTGCTGACGGACATCGCGCCGCCGCGGATGCGCTTGAGCAGTCCGGCCTTGCTCAGCACGGTCAGGTCGCGGCGCACGGTGATCTCGGTGGTGTCGAGCATCTTGGCGAGTTCGGCCACGGTGGCCACGCTCTGGCGAGTGAGCAGATTGAGGATCATGTTCTGGCGTTCGGCGGGCAGGTAGTCGCGCTTCGCTGCGCTCGTTCCCGTACTCGTACCCGTGGCCGTGCCGGTATCCGAGGTCGATGCGTCGGCGCCGTTGACGGCGGTGATGTCGCTGGTGCTGATGATGTCTGCCATGATCTGCTCTCTGACTTCTTCGCTTCCTATGGTGTGGACGGAATGTGCGATGATGCCATATGTACCGCATATGCCTCAATGCACATTCGTGATCATTAATGTTCTCATCGTACGCGAAACCCATGAGAAAAGGGCGAAACGGGCAATTCTCTCCGCGACACGCTGAACAAGCATGATTGCACTTGATCAAAACAGATTGAAAGTGCTATGGTATGAACTGTCAACGGGAACCGGTCACGGAGACGTGGCGGGGGCCCGAATGGTGTACAGGCACACACAGCTAAGGACCAACATGAGCAAGTACAGCAACGAATTCTGGACCGTCACCTCCGGCGATCTCAAGCAGCGTCGCGAAACCCTCGCCGCCCCCGAGGTCGTCACCGACCCGGGCGACGCCGCCAAGATCGTCGTCGATCTGGCCGATCGCAAGCAGCCGTGGCTCGGCGCCGGCGCCGCCCTGACCGACGCGGCCGCCTCCCTGATCTGGGGTTCGATGAACGCCGAGCAGCGTCACGCCTTCCTGGACGACTGCTTCAACCCGGACAAGGGCGGCTTCTCCGTCCTGCGCATCCCGCTGGGCTCCTGCGAGCCGGCCGCGCAGCCGTACTACACCTACGATGATCTGCCCTTCGGCGAGCACGACAACGTGCTCTCCAAGTTCTCCCTCGGCACCGGCGAGCCGGGCGCCCCGGACGCCACCAAGGACTTCAAGTACATCATCCCGGTGCTGCTCGAGATCCTGAAGATCAACCCGTCCATCAAGATCATCGCCTCCCCGTGGTCCGCCCCGGCGTGGATGAAGAACACCGGCCACCTGTGCCAGGGCGGCCACCTGCGCTTCAACGAGTGGACCGGCAACGGCTTCGACCCGATGCACGACTCCTTCGAGGGCACCTACGCCCGCTACTTCGTCAAGTACGTTCAGGAGATGGAGAAGCTCGGCATCCCGATCTGGGGTGTCAGCGTCCAGAACGAGCCGTCCAACGCTCCGAAGTGGCCGGCCATGATGTGGACCCTCAAGCAGCAGGCCGAATTCGCCCACAACTTCCTGCGTCCGGCGTTCAACGAGTTCTACCCGGAGATGCGCATCTTCATCAACGACGACTCCATGCACAACCTGCAGTGGCCGGTGCGTGACATCGTCACCCCGGAGGAGGCCGCCTCCGTCGACGGCCTGACCTTCCACACCTACGAGGGCCCGTACTCCAACGTCTTCAACGCCAACCGCTCCTACAGCCACTGGCTGTTCGGCATGACCGAGCGTCGTTGCATGATCGAGGAGACCCCGGAGGACGCCGCCCACATCATGTCCGGCATCATCGGCAACTGGTTGGTGCGCACCGGCGAGTCCTTCATCGCCCTGTGGAACCTCGCGCTCGACGAGCGTGGCCTTCCGAACCAGGTCGGCGCGACCGGCCGCCGCGGTGTCGTGACCATCCAGCACGAGACCGGTGAGGTCATCCGCAACCTCGAGTACTTCATGCTGCGCGCCTTCGGCCAGGATGTCGAGCCCGGCTCCGTGGTCGTCCGCTCCTCCAACTACACCCCCGACGGCTGGTCCGGCGGTCTGGGCTCCGTGGCCTTCCTCGCCCCGAACGGCGACGTCGCGGCCCACATCTACAACCCGACCGGCGAGCCGCTCGAGGCCGCCTTCACCATCTCCGGAGAGGGCAACAAGTGGCAGAAGGTCACCGTCCCGGCTTGGGGTACGGTCACCGTCCACAAGGGCAACGGCGAGCTCAACAAGTCCGAGGTCCCGGCCGACGGCGAGTTCGAGCTCAACCCGGCGCCGACCCACCTGCTCGGCGACGTCGCTCCGGGCAAGGTCCGTGTCTGGGGTCACGACGAGTGATCGGACGCATCTGACCTACTTCTCCACTTCTCACATGTTTGCATGACAAGGGGCGACTCCCGCTGCTGATCCGGCGGGGATCGCCCCTTGTCATGCTTTCCGGTAGTCGTTCTCTCCAGTCGTATCGAGCCGTATCGTCGTCCGATTTCCGAGCCGAAGGGGCCGTCATGCTCGCCGTCGCCAAGATTCTGGCCATCATTCTCATCGGATACGCGTTGAAGCGCATCGGGCTGTTCGGGCCCGACAACTACAAGGTGCTGCAGAAGGTGGTGCTCAACATCACCCTGCCTGCCGCCATCGTCTCCTCGTTCGCCACCGGGCGCCACGATCTGGGACTGCTGTGGATCTCCGCGTTCGGCCTGATCTGCGCCACGATCCCGCTCGTGACGATGTTCGTCGTCTCCCGTCGCATGCCGGTCGCGCGCCGCGCGTTCCTGATGCTCAACGGAGCCGGGTTCAACGTCGGCAACTTCACGCTGCCGATCCTCACCACCTTCATCGGCCCGGCCGCCGCGCTGCCTGCCATCATGTTCGACGTCGGCAACTCCATCATGATGTCCGCCGGCAACTACGTGACCACCGCCGCCCTGCTCAACATCGACTCGTCCCGCCCGCTCGCCAAGCAGGTCGGTTCCGATCCGCGCGCGACCGTCGTGCCGCGTGCGACCCCGCGATCCGACGACCCCGACGCGCGTCGGCTCGAGCGTCGCGCCTTCGCGCGCACCATCGTGCGCAACTTCGTCACATCCGTGCCGTTCGACGTCTACATGGTGATGACGGTCCTCATGATCGCCGGCGTGAAGCCGCCGATGCCGGTGGCCGACTTCCTCGCCCCGATCTCCGGCGGCAACACCCTGTGCTCGATGCTGATGATCGGCATGATGATGGATCTGCCCGGCTCCCGCCGCGACGTGGCCGACGCGCTGATGATCCTCGTCTGCCGGTTCGGTTTCGGGCTGCTGTTCGCGTTCGCCGCGTGGCATCTGTTGCCGTTTGACGCGATGACCCGCAAGGCCGTCGTGTTCATCTGCTTCGCCCCGGCCGGCATCTTCTCCGCGATCTTCACTGACAAGGTCCTTGGCAACGCGCGCCTGTCCGGCTTCTGCCTGACCTCGATGGGCTTGACCGGAGTTGCCGCCATGGCCGTCGCCAACGCCGTGCTGTAGCCGTGTTCGCCCGTCGATGAGGTTGCGAGGGGATTCGGCGCGAAACCCGGCGCTCATAAAGTTAAGATAGTTTGCATAAATAGGGCGATGACACCTAGAATGGGTGTTGTCGCCCTATTCAATGACGAACCATATGACGAAAACCACTGGACATCAAAGTGCTAAGGAGATAGACATCATGGCTGAAGTGATCATCGTGAGGAACGAGGAGGAGGCTGGCCAGATCTACGGCCGCGCGGTCGCGGACCTCATCAAGGCCAAGCCCGACGCGGTGCTGGGACTCGCCACCGGATCGAGCCCGCTGGCCGCCTATCAGGCGCTCGCCACAATCGTGCATGACGAGTCGATCGACGTATCGCAGGTGCGCGGCTTCGCGCTCGACGAGTACCTCGGCCTGCCGCTCGATCACCCGCAGTCCTACCACTCGACCATCCATTGCACGGTCGTCGAGCCCTTGGGCCTCGACCCGGCCAAGGTGCACGTGCCCGGCGACGTGCTGGACGGCGCCCCGCTCGAGGACGGCGAGAGGATCGCCGCGGCCGGCCCGGCCTACGACGCGGCGATCGAGGCCGCGGGCGGCATCGACGTGCAGATCCTCGGCATCGGCACCGACGGGCACATCGGCTTCAACGAGCCGGGCTCATCGCTCGCCTCCGGCACGCGCGTCAAGACGCTCGCCGAGCAGACGCGCATCGACAACGCGCGCTTCTTCGACGACGACATCAATAAGGTGCCGACCCACTGCATCACGCAGGGCATCGGCACGGTGCTCAAGGCCCGTCACCTCGTGCTGCTCGCGTTCGGCTCCGGCAAGGCCGAGGCGATCGAGGAGACCGTCGAGGGCGGCGTCTCCGCGTTCTGCCCGGCGTCCGCGCTGCAGCTGCACCCGCATGCGACGATCATCGTCGACGAGGAGGCCGCCTCGCGTCTGCGTCATAAGGACTACTATCGCTACGCCTTCGCGCACAAGCCCGCCTGGCAGGGGATCTGATCGCCATGACAGCCAAGTCCATGACAGCCAAGTCTGGGAGCAGGCAGGAGATCGTCGCGAACGTGACCGCTGCGCTGGAGGGTGAGGCGCGTCCGGTCGCGATCCGGGGTGCGCGCAAGGTCGACGCCGGCGGCGTGCGTGACAACTATTGGGTTGTCTCCGACGCGCGCGGCGTGATCGTCGCCGCCGGGCAGGCCGGAGCGAACGGGTCCGGTGAGGAGGAGTTCGAGCACGCCTGCCGTACGGTCGGCATCGACCCGGCATCGCGGGAGTCGGTCATCGACGCGGATGGGCGGATCCTCACGCCCGGATACGTCGACATCCACGCGCATGGCGCATGGGAGAAGTCGTTCGACGACGGTCCGGAGGGGATCGACGTGGCGCGCGCGGGCCATGCGGTGCACGGCACGACGCGTCAGGTGCTCTCGCTGATCACCAATCCGATGGACGTGATCTGCCGCAACATCCGCACCGTGCGCGAGAAGATGGCGTCCGGCCGCCCCGACATCCTCGGATGCCATCTGGAGGGGCCGTTCCTGGCGCTGAAGCGTAAAGGCGCGCACGATCCGAACTGTTTGAAGGATCCGACGCCGGATCTGGTCGACGAGATGCTCGAGGCGTCGGGGGTGTCCGGTGCCGCTGCCACCCGTGCCGGCCGTCACGCGGGCGTCGGGCGGCTCGGCTGCATCCGTCAGATCACGATCGCGCCGGAATACGAGCACGGGCTCGACGCGATCCGCCGGTTCCGCGCCGCGGGCGTCGTGCCGGCCGTCGGCCATTGCGACGCCGACTATGCGACCGCGAAGGCCGGCTTCGACGCGGGTGCGGGCATCATGACGCACATGTTCAACGCGATGAACGGGCTGCATCACCGCGAGCCGGGGCCGATCCCGGCGGCCGTGGAGGATCCGCGCGTCACGATCGAGCTCATCAACGACGGCTTCCATGTGCAGGATCCGATGGTGCGTCTGGGCTTCGGGTTCGCGCCTCATCGCATCGCGTTCGTCACCGACTCGATGGCCGCCACCGGGTGCCCGGACGGTGCGTACAAGCTCGGCGAGCTGGATGTGAACGTCGTCGACGGACATGCGCGACTGGTCTCCAACGGCGCGATCGCCGGCTCCACGCTGACGCTCGAGGTCGCAGTACAACGGGCCGTTCTGGAACTCGGTTTCGACCCGGCTGACGCGGTCGAGGCGGCCACGCTGACCCCGGCCCGCGCGTTCGGCTTCGAGCGGCCGAACCCGGTCACCGGAGCGCCTCTGGGCTTCGTCGCCCCCGGCTTCGCCGCCGACTTCAACCTGCTCGACCCCGCCTCCTGGGCCGTCGCCCACGTCTGGTGTGCCGGCCGCAGCCTCAGGTGACCTTCGATAGCCTCCAATCGGCGGCTGTCGGCAAGTTCGAATTGCACATATGGGGCGCGTGCCGGATCCTCTCCGGCACGCGCCCCATATCGGTGCCGCTCTCTGCACTGTCGTGGGATGCGTCTTCATGAGGAACCCGAGCGGGTCGAACGTTAAATTGGTAATTTCCCTTTACCAGTTTTCATGTTATTGGTATGATGAAGTTGCCAATAATGCATCAGTCTGGCAAAGGGGGCATGTGCAATGGCCGGGAACCCCGTCATCGAGGAGAAGCTGAGGAACTTCCGCATCGAGGATTATCAACCCATCACACCGCGCGATCTGGATCTGGGCAGGCCGTTGCCGCCGAAGGTGGGCAACCTGGTCAAGGTGATCGTGGGCATGCGTCGGAGTGGCAAGAGCTACCGCCTGTTCCAGGAGATCGAGACGCTGCGCGATATGGGCATCGGCTGGAATCGCATATGCTACATCAACTTCGAGGACGACCGTCTGGGGAACGTCACTCCGGAAACCGGTGACGAAGTGCTGGAGACGTTCTATTCAATGCACCCGGAGGCGATGAAGGACGGCATGTATCTGTTCTTCGACGAGCTGCAGGAGATGTCCGACTGGGGCAAGTGGCTGCGGCGTGTGGTCGACACCGTCAGGGCCACGATATACGTCACCGGTTCGTCCTCGAAGATGCTGTCCAAGGAGATCTCGACGGAGTTTCGTGGGCGTGCCTTGGATTTCGAACTGCTGCCGTATTCGTTCCGCGAGGTTCTCCTCGCTGGGGGCGGTGTGGATGGGGACGTGTTGTCCCGTGACCCGCGGGAAGGGTATTCCACCGCGGAGCGTGTGGTGTTGTCGAACGAATTCCGGACGTATCTGGAACATGGCGGGTTTCCTGCGACATTGGATCTTCCCGCGCCGCAGCGGATTGCCCTGTTGCAGTCATATGTGCAGCGGGTGGTGTCACGAGACGTGGTCGAGCGCCATGACATCGGTCGGCCACGCGTGGCGTCCATGATGGCTCGCCGTGTGATGGGGGTCGTCGGCAGACAGTTGTCCGTCCGCAAGATCGAGAACGAGCTGAGATCGGCGGGGCTGATGACCAGTCGGGCGATGCTGGGTGATCTTCTGGAATACTTCGAGGACGCCTACCTGTTTTTCCGTGTGAGGGAGTTCTCCCTGTCGCTGAGCGAGAGGACCACCTCGATGCCGAAGATATACGCGATAGATCCCGGCTTGGTCGCGGCGGCGAGCGCGGCCGGCATGCGTGATGACGGGCAGCGGCTGGAGAACGCCGTGTACCTCGAACTCAGGCGGCGCAGTCTCGGGTTCCGCAGGGACGGCATATCGTCGTGCCGTACCGAAACCCATGGATACGAAGTGGATTTCGTGGTGGGCGACATGCTTGAGCATGATGGATACGACCTGTATCAGGTCACCATGAACATGGATGATCCGGCCACGGCCGAACGTGAGACCCGTGCGTTATGGGAGCTGATGTCGGAGCGGGATATCGAGACAGGCACCATCATCGTCGCTGATGGCAAGGAGATCGATTGGAAACGGGATGGCCGTGTCATCCATCAGATTCCGGCATGGAAGTGGTTTCTGGGGCAGTGGGGCCTACGCTGACCTCGTCAGCGGCGCTTGGTGAACTGGTTGACGACGAAGCTGGCGATGGTGACGACGAGGGCCACGACGACGATGGTGATGAGGTGCTTCGGATCGTTGGTGAAAGCGGCGGGCATCAGTGCGGCGAAATCAAGCATGACGACTTCCTTGAAGTAACAATGAACAATATTGATCATTAACGATCATATCATATATAAGAGCTCCCGGCCACAGCTTGCAGTCTGTGGCCGGGAGCTCTTATATCGGGGCGGAATCCGCGGATCGGTCAGCGACCGGGGATCAGATCACATCTCACCTGCGGCGCGGCGGGCGGCGAGCTCGGCGGCGTTCTTCTTGGAGATCTCGCCGGACAGCGGGTAGAAGAAGAGCAGGATGATGGCGATCAGACCGTTGCCGATGGCCGGGGCCAGCGTGGCGACCGCGTAGATGTTGTTCAGGGTGTCGGCGGACTGGGTGATCGCCTGGCCGGAGGTGGCGGTCACGTAGCCGGTGGCGGCGAGCACGATGCCCGGCAGCAGGCCGGAGAGGGCCTGGCCGATCTTGCGGGCGAACATGTAGCCGGTGTACACAGTGCCGTCCTCACGGGTGTGGGTCTTGACCTGGATGTCGTCGATGATGTCGGTGATGAAGCTCCAGACCATCAGGCCGAAGACGCCGTTGCCGAAGATCGCGACGATGGAGAAGGCGACGAACACGTACGGGTTGGTGATGTGCAGGAAGAACATCGCGACGTAGACCACGGTGGTGAAGACCAGCAGGATGCCGCAGACGAGCTTCTTGCCGTACTTGTCGCAGATGGCCGGGACGAACGGGGCGACGATCAGGACCGGCACGTTCTGCACGGCGAGGATGGCCAAGGCGGCGGTGTTGTTGAAGTAGTCCTTGTACAGGTAGGAGTTCACGGCGCCGGCGAACATCTGAGCGAAGATGAGCAGCAGGGCGGCAAGCATCAGGGCCACCATGGCGCGGTTGGAGAACATGTACTTGATGGACTTGAACAGCGGGACGTGCTCGTTGGTGCCCTTCTCGACGCGGATGCGCTCGACGGTGCCGCGCAGGGTGATCTCGTAGCAGATCCACAGCAGGGCGGCGAAGATGATGGCGACCCAGATCAGGACCGGGCCGTTGAGGATCTTCTTGCCGTCGACGGTGGTGTACATCACGAGCGGCAGGATGAAGGTCACGATGATGCCGCCGGCGGTCGAACCGAAGCCACGGCCCGCGGCCATCTCGTCACGGTGCTTGACGACCGGGGTCGAGACGGAGGCGAAGGAGCCGTACGGGGCGGAGGTGGAGGAGTAGAAGGCCACGCCGAGGATGTAGATCACGGTGATGTACGTGATTCGCGCCGGCAGGGCCCAGCTGGAGACGAACGGCAGGAAGGTCAGGATGATGATTGCCATCAGCGGGTAGCGCAGGTTGCGCACGAACCAGTGGTAGCGGCCGTCCTTGCGAAGCGGGGCGTTATCGGCCCACACGCCGGTGCCGAAATCGGTGAAGGCGGAGATGAGCTTGCCTGCGAAGATGATCCAGCCGGCGATGAGCGGGTTGATGCCCAGGGCGTCGGTCATGTAGATCATCGCGTAGTTGGTGACCAGCTGGAAGTAGAAGCCGTTGCCGATGTCGCCCATGGCGTAGGCCATAGGCTCGGTCTTCTTGAACGGCGGGTTTTCCACGACCTTGCCGGTCGCGGCATCAGCGGTTGCAGCCGTCATGATGTTCCTTTCATATTCCCTAATGCTCGCGGTGTGTGGTGTTCTTCTGCACTCCGCGCAGCCCGACGGCTTCGGTGCGTCTCGAACTTCCTTGCTCCGTCGGGTTGTTACGTGCATGACTATAGCACAAATAATCACGACGTGATCAAAACTGACAAAAAAAGATTGAAAAAGTTATGACGTGCGTGTCGCGTATATACTGAGCACGTACGGAAAATACAAGGAAGCCACATGGCGAGGTCGATTGGACAGGCGGAATCGCTTGCGCCAGTAGCCTGCCGGTAGCACGAAGGAGTGGTCAGTATGACCGAGTTTCTCAATCCGTTTGCGCATGAGCGCTGGACCCGCACGACGGGTGATCTCGCCGATCGTCGCGCCGAAATCGACACGCCGGTGATCGAAAGTGATCACGGCGACGCCGTTCCGGTCATCATCGACCCGACCCGCCGCTATCAGATGTGGGAGGGCGTCGGCGCCGCGATCACCGACTCCTCCGCCTCCCTGTTCATGAACTCGATGAGCCCCGAGCAGCGCCACGCCATCCTCGAGGAGATGTTCAGCCCCGAGCAGGGCGGCTTCTCCTCCGTGCGCATCTCCATCGGCTCGTGCGACTTCTCCAGCCAGAAGTACTACTCCTACGACGACCTGCCCGAAGGCGTCGCCGCTGACGCCTCCCTGCAGTACTTCTCCATCGGCGAGGGCGAGCCGGGCGCTCCGGACGCCACCCGCGACCTCAAGAACGTGATCCCGGTCCTGCAGGAGATCGTCAGGATCAACCCGGCCGTCAAGATCATGGCCTCCCCGTGGTCCGCCCCGGCATGGATGAAGACCTCCGGCGTGCTCTCCGGCGCCGGCCGCCTGCGTCTTGGCGAATACGTCGGCAACGGCTACCGCTACCAGGACACCATCGACTACGTGTACGCGCAGTACTTCGTCAAGTTCATCGCCGCGTACGCCAAGTACGGCATCCACATCACCTCCGTGACCATGCAGAACGAGCCGAGCAACGGCTGCCCGTGGCCGATCACCGTGTGGACCCCCGAGGAGCTCGCCAAGTGGGGCTCCGAATACCTGCGTCCGGCCCTCGACCGCTCGTTCCCGGACGTCGAGATCTACTTCGGCGACGACTCCCTGCGCTTCTACCAGCGTCCGGTGAGCGAATACATGACCCCGGCCCAGGCGTCCGCCTTCGCCGGCGTCGCCTTCCACACCTACTCCGGCCTGCCCGAGTGGATCCACAACGGCGCCCGCCAGTTCCCGAACTGGAAGGTCGCGATGACCGAACGCCGTTGCATGCTCGACGAGACCGTCGACGAGGCCAGCCACGTCATGTTCGGTGAGATCGGCACCTGGCTCGTGCGCAACGGCATGGGCCTGATCAACCTGTGGAACATGGCGCTCGACGAGCAGGGATTCCCGAGCTACGCCGGCACCTCCGGCCGCCGCGGCGTGATCACCATCGACTCGGCCACCGGCAAGGTCAAGCGCAACCTCGAATACTTCATGCTGCGCAACTTCGGCCAGGACGTGAAGGTCGGCTCCCACCGCGTCGCCTCGTCCAACTACACGCGCGACGGCCGTCACGGCGGACTTGGCTCCGTCGCCTTCGTCGCCGACAACGGTGATCTGGCCGCCATCCTCTACAACCCGACCGCCAAGGACATCGAGGCGGCCGTCGAGATCAACGGCGAGGGCGCCCGCTGGCAGAAGGTCACCGTCCTCGCCTACGGCACCGTGAGCCTGCACAAGTCCAACGCCGGCGCATTCAACACCACCGACGCCCCGGCCGACGACGAGTTCGAGATCACCTACACGCCCCACCCCGCCGACGACCACGACGAGACGCTGTTCTGAGCTGAAGGACTTCGAACGATAATTAACTGAAACAACTGAAAACGGACCATAGGCCCCAGATACGGCCGACGGCGACGTCGGCCTTTTCCGTTGACTTCAATTCCAATCACGGCAAAGCTGCTGGAAGGAGAGAGATTTGCCATGTTGAGGAGGAAAGCGTCACGGCTGCGGTGTCTGGTTTCCATGGCGGTGGTATGTGCGATCGGCCTGACGCTGACCGCATGCGGGTCCGGTTCGGTCGATGCCGATGGGCGTAATCCCGATGGGAGCGTCACCATCAGCATGGCCGGCTGGACCCTGTCCACACGCCCGGAGTTCCAGGCGCTGGCCGACGCATACGAGAAGACGCATCCGAACGTCCACATCGACGTCAAGGAATACAGTGCCGACGACTACGACAAACAGCTGATCGCCGATCTGTCCGCCGGCAAGGCACCGGACGTCTTCCCGATGAAGAACCTGAAGATGTACTACACGTACGCTTCGCCGGGCGCACTCGCCGATCTGAGCGACGTCGCGGCGCAGTACGCCGACAACGACAACCTCGCCGTCGCCAAGGACTACGTCATCGACGGGAAGACCTACGCGCTGCCGTACCGCGTCGACGCGACCGTCCTGTACTACAACCGGACGATGCTTGACGCCGCCGGCGTCGACGCGCCGGACGGCACATGGACGTGGGACGACTACCTGTCCGTGTGCCGCCAGCTCAAGAGGAAGCTGCCCGCGGCCGGATACAAGGACGCCTACCCGACCTACCACCACACCTCGTTCCAAGCGATCCCGCAGGCCATCGCACTCGCCCAGCAGTCCAAGGGCACCGGCATCGAAGGCCAGAACGACCTGTTCTTCTCCGGCGACTACTCGTACCTGAAGCCGATGTACAAGCTGTTCCTCGACATGCAGCACGAGGGCCTGACCCTCTCGTACAACACCGTCTCCGCCTCGAAGACCACCTACCAGTCGCAGTTCGGCACCGAGAAGGCCGCGCTGCTGCCGATGGGCACATGGTTCATGGGCCCGCTCGCCGACCAGCAGAACAGCGGCGAGGCCAACAAGTTCGACTGGGGCGTCGCCGCCCTGCCGCAGCTGAGCGACTCGACGATCGAGCATCCGGTCACCTACGGCGACCCGACCGGCTTCGCGGTCTCCGCGAACTCGCCGTCCGCCAAGATGAAGGCCGCCAAGGAGTTCGTCGCCTGGGCCGCGGGCGAGGAGGGCGCCGAAGTCACCGCCAGGACCGGTTCGGTGCCCGCCTACACCTCGGACAAGGCGCTCGACGCGTTCTTCGCCAAGGACGGCCTACCCACCGACGAACAGTCGCGCGAGGTGATCCGCAAGTCGGTCATCAAGCAGGAGAATCCGGTCGGCGAGGCCACGCAGGTCATCCAGGACGAGCTCAACATGGCCCAGTCCTCGATCCTGTCCGAAACGAAGTCCGTCGACGACGCGCTCGCCAAGGCCGAGCACGCGATCGCCAACACCGGCCTGCTGCCGAAGGACCAGGGGAAGTGAGGGTGGAATCATGAACGAGCATCGCAATCGCACTCGTGAGGTGGCGGATGGCTCCGCACGCGAGGTGCGGAACGTACGCGACAACTCGAATCACGTCAACAAGCTGCGCAACCGCAACCTGCGCAACGGACTCATCTTCATCGCGCCGAACTTCATCGGCTTCTTCCTGCTGATCCTGATCCCCGTCGTCACGCTGTTCTACACGTCGTTCACCAAATGGAGCGCCTTGGGCGATCCGCAGTTCAACGGCGTGTGGAACTGGCGCCGACTCTTCACCGACGAGAACTTCTGGGACGCGCTCGTCAACACGCTTTACTACGCGGTCGTACACATCCCGCTCACGCTCGCGCTCGCCTTCGGGCTCGCGGTGCTCCTGAACTCGAAGCTCAAGGGTCGCGCGTTCTTCCGCACGGTCGCGTTCTTCCCATACGTCACCGCGATCGTCGCCGTAGCGCAGGTGTGGAGCATGATGTTCGACCCGAAGGCCGGCATCATCAACCAGTTCCTCGCCCTATTCGTCGGCGCCGACAACGTGCCCGGATGGCTCTCCAGCACACAGTGGGCGATGCCCGCCGTCATCATCGTCGGCACATGGCGTGAGGTCGGATACTTCATGATCCTCCTGCTCGCAGGACTCCAGACCATCCCCGCCGAGCTCTACGAGGCGGCGAAGATGGACGGTGCCAACGCGTGGCAGCGCTTCTGGCATGTCACCGTGCCGTGCATGCGCCCGACCCTGTTCTTCGTGACCGTGACCCTGACCATCACGTCGCTGAAGATCCTCGACCTGACGCTCGTCATGACCAACGGCGGTCCCGGCACCTCCACGCTCGTGCTCGCGCAGTACGTGTACCGCGTGGCGTTCGAACGCGCCGACTTCGGCTACGCGTCCACCGTGTCGCTGGCCCTGTTCTTCATCTGCCTGGCGGTCACGCTCGTGCAGTTCTGGTACAACAACGCGAAGGAGAAGTGAGATGGGTTCCGACATCCCGATGAACGACCATCGCCCCTCCCTTGGCCGCATCGTCGGCATGATCCTCGGCTACGCGGTGATGATCGCCATCAGCGTGTTCGTCGTGCTGCCGTTCGTGTGGATGGTGCTCGCGTCGCTCAAGAACAACAACGAGATCTACATGGTCCCGGTGCGCTGGCTGCCCGAGACCTGGCACTTCGAGCACTACGCGCAGATCTGGCTCAAGGCCGACATGCTCGGCTGGCTCGGCAACACCGTGTTCTTCGCGGTCGTCGTCACGTTCCTGCAGGTGTTCACCGGCTCGTTCGCCGCGTACGGCTTCTCGAAGATCAACTTCCCCGGTCGCAACACCCTGTTCCTCATCTACGTGGCCACGATGGCCGTGCCGTGGCAGGCGTACATGATCCCGCAGTTCAAGATGCTCTCGATCGTGGGGCTCAACGACACCCGATGGTCGATCATCCTGCTGCAGGCGTTCGGCGCGTTCGGCGTGTTCATGATGAAGCAGTTCTACGACACGATCCCCGACTCGCTCTCCGAGGCTGCCCGATTGGACGGTCTGAGCGAGTTCGGCATCTACCGGCGCATCATCCTGCCGCTGTCCGGTTCGTCGATCGCCGCGCTTGCGATCATCACGTTCACGAATACGTGGAACGACTACATGGGACCGCTGCTCTACCTGCGCTCGCCCGACCTGTACACGATCCAGCTGGGCCTGAAGACCTTCATCTCCCAGTACGATGCCGACTACTCGATGATCATGACCGGTTCGGTGCTTTCCGTGCTGCCGATCCTCGTCGTCTTCCTCATCGGCCAGCGCCAGTTCATCGAAGGCATCGCCACCAGCGGCATGAAGGGCTGACATGGAGTTCTCCTCGTCCGCGAAACGACCGCGTTTCTCGTCCAACACGTTCCTGACGGTGGCGAACGTGGTGTACCTGCTGCTCGCCATGTCGCTGCTGACGCTGCTCGGATGCCTGCCGCTGGTGCTGGCTCTGGTACTCGTGCCGGGTGCCGGGGGCGCTTATCCGCTGTTCCTGTTCGCCGGCGCCCTGAGTGCGCCCGGCGTGGCCGCGTCCTTCGCGATGTTCCGCGACCACCCGGTATTCCTCACCTCGTCGCGCAGGAGTGCGATGGAGGCGCTGGCGAAGGCAACGGGTCTGCCCGACTGGATCGCCGCGCCCTACGTGCCGTCCGACGTCTCCGTGGCCGTATTCCGACCGTATTTCGCCGCATACCGCCGCGTCGCGCCCCGTGCGCTCGCCGTCGGCCTGACGTTCGGGGTGATCGAGTTCCTCGCGCTCTACGACGCCCAACTGCTCATGCAGGTTGCCTGGGGCCAACTGCTCGTCCCCGCGATGGCTGTCGTCGCCGTGATCAGCGTGGAGGCCGAGCTCATCGCCTTGAATCTCGTCGTCGAGTTCCCGAAGGCGAAGTGGCGCTCGCTGCTGCGCAACGGGTACCTCCTGAGCGTCCGTCGCTTCGTCATGCTCGTCGTCAACGTCGCCTGCCTCGGCGTGTACGCATGGGGACTGGCGCATAGCCCGATCCTCGTCGGGGTATGCGCCACCGGCGTGCTCGCGTTCGTCCTGTGGGCTGGCGTGCGCTGGCAGTCGCGTCCGCTCGCCCTTGCGATGGCGCGCGAGAGTCGCGACCGCAACCTGATCGCGCTGTACGACTGAGAGGCGTGTAGGCGGCGTGTGCGGCCGAGGTGTGTGACTGCGAGCGTGGCTGCATGCTGTTGCGTGTAATCCTATGGGCCCCACCATGTCGGTTTTTCGGCGTTTGAGCGGTGTGAACACTCATAATCACTTATGATTGATCATGCACAAAGTTGTCTGTGATCATTGATCAGAAAAGAGAACATCATGGTTGACATGACCGCGGGAGCCGCCACGACCGCCGGCGCATGGCCGCAGACCGTCCACATTGCCATCGACGCGAAGGACGTCGCAGCCGCCGCGAGGAACCGCAACGGTCTGCCCTACAAGGGCTTCGGGCTCCTGTCCGGCAACGCCACCTCCAGCCTCCTCATGGACTACAAGGCCGAAAGCCCCGATGCGTACTGGACGCTCGTGAAGACCCTGTTCGCCGGCGATCACCCGCTCATGAACACCGTCAAGGTCGAGATGGGCAACGACCGTAACAACTCCACCGGCCCGAACGTCGCCACGATGCGCGAGTCCGACGAATACCCGCAGGTGCGCCGCGAGCCGGGCTTCCAGCTCGCCGCCGACGCCCGGCGCTACCAGCCGGACGTGCACGTGAGCATCCTGCGCTGGATGGTCCCCACCTGGGTCCACTCCAACGAGGACGTCTACAAGTGGTACAAGAACACGATCCTCGCCGCCTACCGCGAATACGGCTTCATGATCGACTCGGTCAACCCGGATGTCAACGAGCGCACCGCCGACCTCGACTGGGTCGCCGACTTCGCGCATCGCGTCCGCACCGACGAGGAGGGCTTCATCGGCAATGGCCCCGACGATCCGAACGCCGGCTTCGCGAGCGACGAGGAACGCAGCCTGTTCCACGCGATCAAGGTCATCACCTCCGACGAGGAGGTCACCGGCACCTTCGGCGGCGACGTGATCGCCAACCCCGCATACATGGACGCGATGGACGTGGCCTCCTACCACTACTCCGTCGAGGACGATCGGGACGGCAGCTTCACGCGTCTCGCCGACGAATTCGACAAGGAGGTCTGGAACTCCGAGGCGCAGGCCACGTTCTCGAACTCCGCCGATCGCCCGAACAACACGATGGACGACGGCCTCGGCGAGCGCACCGGCACCGGCATCGGCGGATCCGGCAGCGCCCTCGAAATGGCCAACACCCTGATCAAGGGCTTCGTCGAATCGCGTCGCACGCACGCGATCTACCAGCCGGCCATCGGCTCGTGCTACGAGAACATGGAATACGCCTCCAAGGAGCTCATCTCCGCACGCGACCCGTGGAGCGGCTGGATGTACTACGACGCCGGCTGCGCCGTCCTCGAGCACTTCACCAGGTTCGCCAGGCTCGGCTTCACCCGTCTGCACGACGGCACCGAAGTCGACGGCATCTGGCGCGCCATCCCGTCCGCATCCGGCAGCGAGGTCGGCGGCAACAACCCCGTCGCCGGCGCCCGCCACGGCGAACCCTCCTACCTCACGCTCGCCTCGCCGGACGGCAAGGACTTCAGCACCATCATCGTCAACGACTCCGCGCGCCCGAAGACCTACGTCATCACCGCCGATTCCGCGCTCAAGGCGTTCGGCAAGCCGCTGCAGATCTGGGTCACCAAGGCCTGCGATCCCGAGTCCGGCGAGGCGTACGATGCGAACTACCGCCGTCCGCTCACCATCGTGCCGCCGGCCTACCCCGACGAGACCTCTGGGGTTCCCGCGGCGGGGGCTTCCGGTTCCGCCGACTCCACCGTCTCCTACACGCTGACCGTCGAACCGTGGAGCATCATCACCGCGACCACGCTCGACACCTTCGCCCCCGCGCCCGACGACACCGCCGACCGTTCCGGCCGGACCGACGAAGGCCGCTACACGCCGAAGCCCGGCTACGAGTACGACCTGCCGCACACCGCCGAGAACGCGCGCCCGGTCCTCGACGTCGATCCCGAGCACGGTGTTCTCTACGCCGACGACTTCCGCTACGAGGGCGAACAGCCGGTCGACGTATACAAGTTCGACGCGCTCGCCCGTGAGGACTATCTCGAGTCGCGAGGCGGGCAGGCCGGCGCGACCGCGCGCTACACCACCGACACCAACGGCGCGTTCGAGATCGTCCCCGATCCGGAGCGCGGCCATGTGCTGCGTCAGCAGATCGACTGGAACCACGCCGGCAACGCGTGGATCGAAGGCGAGCCGCGCACCGCGCTCGGCGACATGCGCTGGACCGACTACCAGGTGTCCGTCGACGTGAAGTTCGAGGACTACCCGGGCCGTTCGCCGTACGTGGTCGTCGGAGCGCGCGAGATGGGTGGCAACAAGTTCACCACCGACATCTGCGGCGTCGACTTCAAGATCCGCGCCGACGGCATCTGGCTGCTGCGCAACTTCGGCAACGAGGTGCGCCGCGGTCACCTCGAGGATCTGCGCAAGCGCGCCGCCGAAGCCGGCACCACGCCGTTCGCGCCGGGCGCCGGCTCGTGGAACACGATCACGCTGCGCGTCGCCGGCGACACCGCCACCGTGTTCGTCAACGGCGCGCAGGTCGCCACGTGGTCCGACGCCTCGCTGCAGTCGGCGGGCCGCGTCAACCTCGGCACCAGCTTCGATCACGTGCGATTCTCCAACCTGCGCGTCGAGCGCGTGCCCGGCTGCGCGCCGTACTACGACCAGCTCATCGACGACATGCACATGCGCTCGTGGGACGACGGTGCCGAGATCCTGCGCTACAGCGGTCCGTGGACGCACGACAACGGCCAGGGCATGTTCACCTACATGCGCACGATCTCCCGTGCCGCCGTGGCCGGGGCGTCGGTCGCGCTGACGTTCACCGGCACCGGAATCGACCTGTTCGGCCCGTCCGACGGCTCGGCTCGACTGGATGTCTTCGTCGATGGCGTCCAGGTGCGTGCGGCCGCGCCGGTTCATGCGACGAACGGTTCGCTGCGCTGCCAGTTCCGCCTTCGTGACCTCGCATACGGCGAGCACACGGTCGTCTTCCGCACCGCCGCCGTCGGCCCGACCGGCTTCGCGCTCGACGCGCTGGGCTTGATCGGCGCGATTGCTCGCTGAGCGTCGGCGGCTGAGGAACGGTACGAATTTGCCACACAATGCGATTTCCGTGAGATATCGCGTTGTGTGGCACGCGCGACGTTGAGCGTCACATCATACGGCGTCGAACCGCGCACCCTCCGGCCTGCTCGGCGCCAGCATCAGCACGATGTTGACGACGACTCCGGCAAGGGCCACGACGATGCCGACAAGGAACGCGATGCCGCCTCCCACGCCGGCCGCCACATGCCCGCCGGAGCCGCCGGAACCGAGTGCGCCGATCGCTCCGGACAGCGCGCTCGCGGCACCGATGAGGATGATGATCGCGCCGCCGAACCCCAGTGCGTATGGCGTGACGACCAGCCATCCCGGACGATTGGAGTCATGCAGTCGACGTATCGCGATTGCGAACCCGGGAACCAGCGTGCCCAGCGCCCAGATCGTGCCGAGGATGCCGAGAGCGCCATCGGTCGCATTGGCGAGGAATCGCAGCGCCAGGGCGATGCCGAACGCGATCAGCGTCCACCACCAGTACTCGCTGCGCGAGGCACGGCCCGAGACCGTCACGTACTTCTTGAAGAATCGCACGAAAGCCTCCTGCGGCGGGCAGCCGTAGTACGGCTGGTGCAGCGGGGGAGCGTTGGTGCCGGCTCTGGCGCCGGCGCCGTTCGGGTCGTATTCTGTTCGTGATCCCCCTCTCGACCCATCTTGGTACGTCCGATTGGTGTTGAACCCGCCGGAATCGTTGGGATTGCTGTAGTTGGGAATGCCGTATGGATTCGTCTGCGTGCCGTGGGGAGGGTACGACGGCGGCATGCCGTTCGCATTGTCGCCCGCATTGCCGTCCGGCTCGGGAATCCCCGCGGGATCGTGGGTGAATGGGTTGGTCATGGAAGCTTCCTTATCTGTGATTGGGTGATGGTTGGGTGGAGATGCTTCAGCCGTGCCGGTCACCACGCTGTGCCCGGCACGACCTTCCGCGCTCGCCATTGTTCCAGCCTGCTCGGCGCCGGGCAATCGGCGCTGTCTGCCATGTGAGATCGGTGGATAATCCGGTGGATGAGCGAACGCCGCGATCCCCGTGAACGTTCCCGTTCCACGTCCCGCTTGCGCGGCAGAATGGAACCTATGACTGAAGCTGAAAATGCGAAAAACCATAAGCCCGAACTCCCCAAGGACGTTCGTGTCCGTTTCTGCCCGTCCCCGACCGGCACCCCTCACGTCGGCATGATCCGCACCGCCCTGTTCAACTGGGCCGAGGCGCGCGCCACCGGCGGCAAGCTCGTGTTCCGCATCGAGGACACCGACGCCGCGCGCGATAGCGAGGAGAGCTACAACCAGATCCTCGAATCCCTGCGTTGGCTGGGCATCGACTGGGATGAGGGCATCGAGGTCGGCGGCCCGGACGGCCCGTACCGTCAGTCCGAGCGCACCGAGATCTACAAGGACGTTGCCGCCAGGCTGCTCGAGGCCGGCTACGCCTACGAGTCCTTCTCCACGCCGGAGGAGATCAAGGAGCGTAACCTCGCCGCCGGCCGCCCGGCCGAGTTCGGCTACGACGGCTACGATCGCGATCTGACCGAGGAGCAGAAGGCCGCCTTCCGCGCCGAGGGCCGCAAGCCCGCGCTGCGCATCCGCATGCCCGACGAGGACATCGCCTTCGACGATCTCATCCGCGGCACCATCGAGTTCAAGGCCGGCTCCGTACCGGACTACGTGATCGTCCGCCCGAACGGCGACGCCCTGTACACGCTGACCAACCCGGTCGACGACGCGATGATGAACATCAACGTCGTCCTGCGTGGCGAGGACCTGCTGAGCTCCACCCCGCGTCAGATCGTGCTCTACCGCTACCTCAAGGAGCTGGGCATCGCCAAGACCACCCCGCTGTTCGGCCACATGCCGTACGTGATGGGCCAGGGCAACAAGAAGCTCTCCAAGCGCGATCCGGAGTCCAACCTGTTCAACCACCGCGACGCCGGCTTCATCCGCGAGGGCCTGCTCAACTACCTCGCCCTGCTCGGCTGGTCCATCGCTCCGGACCGTGACGTGTTCTCGATGGACGAGATGATCGAGAAGTTCGACGTGCGCGACGTCAAGGCCAACCCGGCCCGCTTCGACCTCGACAAGGCGATCTCCATCAACGCCGAGCATGTGCGCATGCTCGAGCCGCAGGACTTCCTCAACCGTTCCGTGCCGTACCTCAACCGTGACGGCGTCGTCTCCGCGGACAACTGGGATGCGCTCACGGACCGTGAGAAGACGATCCTCACCGCCGCCGCGCCGCTCGTCCAGACCCGCGTGCGACTGCTTGGCGAGGTCGCCGGCATGGTCGGCTCCCTGCTGTCCACCGATGAGTACCTCGAGCCGACCGACGATGCGCGTAAGCAGCTCAAGGACTCCGCCGGTGCGGTGCTCGATCTTGCGATCGCCGCGTTGGAGGGTGTTGACGAGGCCGATTGGAAGA
Organism: Bifidobacterium sp. UTCIF-38; assembly: GCF_006454495.1. Lineage (NCBI taxonomy): Bacteria > Bacillati > Actinomycetota > Actinomycetes > Bifidobacteriales > Bifidobacteriaceae > Bifidobacterium > Bifidobacterium sp. UTCIF-38. Next base: position 109,651 of record NZ_JFAL01000004.1, read on the forward strand.
CCGACACCCTGCACGAGACGCTCAACAAGGCCCTCGTGGAGGACGGCGGCTACAAGCCGCGTCTCGCCTTCGGTCCGGTGCGCGTGGCTATGTCCGGCCGCCGCGTGAGCCCGCCGCTGTTCGAGTCGATGGAGATCATCGGCCGCGACCTGACGATCGCTCGTTTGAAGGGCCTTCGCGCGCACCTGTGATCGCGGTATGCGGTTCTGCCGTGATCGTCGCGTGGCCGACCGGTGCCTTGCCGTCGGCTGGTCACGTCTGATCCTGCTCAATCGCGCGCAATAACAATAAGAGGGCGCCCGCCGTCATGTACTGCTGTACTGGTCGGCGGGCGCCCTTGCTATGTGTACTCAGGGTGCGGCTCTATCGCCTTTCTTATGGTATGACGATTTCCGGTTCGTCTCGGAGATAATCTTCGATGGATATGTACCGGCCGTTCGCGGAGTTAAAACTTTCCGTGCCTCGGTAGATGATCGTTCTGCGGTCGACAGGCACGTTAAGCTCTTCCCTGACTTTGGTGAGGTGTTTGAAGAAATCCGATCGTGGAGTCATCCCCGACTTGATCTCGATGAGTCGGGGAGCGCTTCGCTGGGTGACGTCCATCAGATCGATCTCCGCTTGAGCCGTATCCCGGTAGAAGCGCAGATTGCCCTCCTCGTTGTGGTTGAGATAGCGTTTCGCAGTCTCAACCACAACAAGGTTTTCGAATACGTCACCGCGTTTGGGAGAATCAAGCAATTCATCGGATGAGCGGAATCCCAGCAGATAGTTAAGTAGTCCGCTGTCATGGAAGTACAGCTTCGGCGTTTTGACGAGTCGTTTGCGCGTATTCGTCGAATACGGCTGCAGACGAAAGACGATGAAGCTTTTCTCCAGAATGGAGAGCCATTCCTTGGCGGTGTTGAATGTGATACCCGCATCACGGGCCAACCCGCTGAGATTGAGCAGGCTCCCCGCGTTCTCCGCGCACAGGCGCAGGAAGACATTGAAGTCGGTGACGTTGCGCACATCAAGATATTCCGCCACATCCCGGCTGATGTAGGTGGCCGTGTAGTCGCGGAAGTAGATGCCGGTGGGCATCGGCACGTCGTACAGGTGAGGGTATCCTCCCCGAAACATGAATTCATCCACGGTGAGGTCGGGGTCTGATTGTCTGGCCTCCGTGTAGGACAGCGGCAGTAGACGTAGCATGCCTACGCGGCCGGCAAGCGATTGGCCGATACGCTTCTCCATCAGGAAGTTCTGTGATCCGGACAGTACGTATTGCCCCATGGTGCCGCGCGCGTCGGCTTCGACCTGAATCTGGGAGAACAGGTCCGGAGCGTACTGTGCTTCGTCGATGATGAGTTTATCGCCGCGTGATCGGATGAAACCAACAGGGTCATCCGTGGCGCTGGCGCGGGTGGTCTTGTCTTCGAGATTGACGTATTCGTAATCGGGTAAAACGTTCCTGATGAGCGTCGACTTACCGCTTTGCCGTGGTCCGGTTATCGAAACGACCGGAAACCAGGACAGCATGGCGGAGAGTTCGTTGGTGATCGTCCGTGGGATCATCGGTGCCTCGATTGCAGATTCGTCAGTAGAGTTATTGATAATTCATTAGTAGAACTCATGATAATTCGTCAGTAGGACTTGTGATAATTCATCAGTAGAGTCGTTGATGATTCATCAGTAGGGCCGCGTAAGGCCTTCTGCTGATTGGTGTTTTTGATGTGCTGCCTTGAGGTGTCCTGCGGCTTAGGGTTCAGGGATTGCGGTAACGTCTTTGGATGTGTGCGCGACCATGTGCGACCGCACGCGTCCGTGTGCGACACGCCGTGATTTGCTTGATGCTTGACTTTCCCGTAAATTAACTTTTCGTTGCGCGGCGGGTTCGCCTCGCAGCCGGTGAAAACTGAATATGCCCCCATCGTCTAGCGGTCTAGGACTACGCCCTCTCACGGCGCCAACACCGGTTCAAATCCGGTTGGGGG
>NZ_JFAL01000005.1:0-28716 GCF_006454495.1 Bifidobacterium sp. UTCIF-38
GAGAGATTTTGGCCGTGCCGTGTCGGGGATCTCTCGTGGAAGCGTTTCTGGCGAGAGATCCCTGATGGCTTGTGACCGTTTTGTCTCGCGGGGAGGCTCCTTGGCGAGAGGTTGTGGTCATGCCGTGTCGGAGAACTCTTGCGGAACTATTCTTGGTGAGAGGTTTCCGGTGGCGTGTGTCTGTTTTGTCTCGCGGGGAGGCTTCTTGGCGAGAGGTTTTCGTCAGGTCGGTTGTGGTCTCTCTCGCTGGGGTGTGGAGTGATGGGGCAGTGGGTAGTCAGCGGGCCGCCAGCGGGTGATGTGGTGACCGGTGGTGGTATGAAACGTTGGAAATGCTGGCGACACGCCGTGGCTTGCGCTGGTCAGGTATGCCGCGTATATTAATCACCTGTTGCGCGGTTCGCCGAGCAGCCAGTGAAAACTGAATATGCCCCCATCGTCTAGCGGTCTAGGACTACGCCCTCTCACGGCGCCAACACCGGTTCAAATCCGGTTGGGGGTACGAAGACGCACAGCTCACAAGGTTGTACGCCTGCCAAATTGGGATGTGGTGTAATTGGCAACACAGCTGATTCTGGTTCAGCCATTCTTGGTTCGAGTCCAGGCATCCCAGCCAATGACCCTCGCGGAAAGCGAGGGTTTTTTGTTTTCGGCGCGAATGTGCGGAGTGTGCGGCGTGCGTTCGCGATGGAAAATGCGTCGTGGGAAATATACGGTTAGCCGAATCATCGCTACAGTGGGGGATATGACGGAAACACAGCGTGCGCCCGAAGGGTTGTCTTCAAAGCCGAGGATCAGGCCGGCGGAGGCGGGGGAGACCCGACCTCTGTCCATATCGGCGCGTCTTGGGCGCTTGCAGTTCCACACCTCCGGCAAGTTCCGCGTCCTGCAGGTCGCAGACATCCAGGCCGGCGCGAAGGTCGCGAAGGACACCATCCGCCTGATCGGGGCGAGTCTCGATGCGGTGCGTCCGGATCTGGTCGTCTTCACCGGCAATCAGATCGCCGGATATGACCCGGCGTTCGCGCCGACGTTCCGCAAGCGTCGCTGGAGCCCCGCGAACGAGTTCGACGACGCCGAAGCCGCGGCTGAGGCGATGTCACGCACGCGCGACCTCGTGCAAAGCGCGATCGGCCAGTTCCTGCAGCCGCTGATCGACCGCAAGGTGCCGTTCGCGGTCACGTACGGCAATCACGATTTCCAGTGCGGGCTCGACAACGCGGAGCTCGACGCGATCTACCGCGGGTTCCCCGGCTGTGTGAACCCGACTCCCGGGGTCGAGGCCGACGTGTTGCCAGTGGATAGCCTGCTGCATGATCAGGTGGTGTATCCGCATGCGGTGGGCACGTTCGCGCTGCCGGTCGCTGACCCGGACAACAAGCGTACGGTGCTTGGGCTGGTCATTCTCGATTCGGGCGATTACGTGCACGGCGGCGGGTTCTCCGGCCCGTCCGAGGACACGCTCGGTTTCCTGCGTGAGGTGCCGCGGCTGATCGGGGCGAAATCGGGGGTGTTCCAGCATCTGCCGTTGCCCGAGTACTACGACCTGCTCAAGCCGGTCTCGTCGACCACGGCGTACGCGATGCAGGGATACCGTGGTCACGCTTCGCAGTACTACGTGCTGGACGAGGAGAAGGTGCGTCCCGGCGGGTATCTGGGCGAGGGCATCAGCTGCCCGGACGAGTCGGACGAATTCGCGATCCTGTCCGAGCGGGATGCCACGGATGCGCCTTTGTATATAGGTGTGGCGACCGGACACGACCATCGCAATGGGTTCGTCGGTGAACTGGATGGCGTGCTGATGACCGCGACGCCGACTTGCGGATTCGACACCTACGGCCCGGCGCCGGCCAAGCGGGCGACGCGACTCATCGAGTTCGATATTCGTCACCCGTACGAGCCGCGCACGCAGCTGCTGGAGTTCGGCGAGCTCGTCGGCAAGCCGAGCTCGAAGAAGGCGTACACGTACGCGCTCAACGCCAAGCCCCCGCAGGAGGGGGAGGGCGACGATCTGCTGCGCAAGCCGTCGCTGTGGGCGCAGATCAAGGGGCTGTTTAGCTAGGCCTTCTCTGGTTTTGTCCCGGACTTTCTCTCCCCCAGTCAGCTTCGCTGACAGCCCCCTCGTCAGAGGGGGGGGCGAGCCGTGGGGCATGACCGTCACGTGGGCGGTCGGCGACAGCCCCCTCGTCAGAGGGGGCCGAGAGAAAGGAATCGGCTCAGCGGCCGGAGGAGGCCTTGATCAGAGCCTCGGTCAGGTACTTGCCGGCGGCCATGACCAGCGGCGCGTAGCGGCGGCCGGGGGCGTTGCCCATGCGTCCGGACGGGCCGGAGATCGAGATCGCGGCGATCACCTGGCCGGAGGCGTTGCGGATCGGCGCGGAGATCGAGCACACGCCCTCCTCGCGTTCGTTGACCGACTCGGACCAGCCGCGCTTGCGCACGGCGGCGAGCTTGGTCGCGTTGAACTTGGCGTGGCGAAGGCCCTGATGCATGCGCTCGGAATCCTCCCAGGCAAGCAGGATCTGGGCTGCGGATCCGGCCTCCATCGACAGCATCGCGCCGACGGGGATCGAATCGCGCAGGCCGGAGGCGCGTTCCACGGCTGCGATGCAGACGCGCTGATCGCCCTGACGGCGGTAGATCTGCGCGGATTCGCCGGTGCGGTCGAGCAGGGTCTGCAGGATCGGGCCTGCGGCGGTCAGGAGACGGTCCTCGCCGGCGGCCGCGGCCAGTTCGGCGAAGCGGGAGCCGAGCACGAAGCGTCCGTGCTGGTCGCGCAGCACGAAGCGGTGGCGTTCCAGTGCGATGGCGAGGCGGTGGGCGGTCGGTCGCGCCAGTCCGGTGGCGGCGACGAGCTGGCCGAGCGTGGAGGGGCCGGTTTCGAGGGCGTCGAGAATCTTTACGGTTTTGTCAAGTACGCCGACGCCGGAGTGTACCTCGCCGTCGTTCTGCTCGGCGGTCTCCGAGGTCGGTTCTTCGGCGGGGATCTGTTCCGCGAGCGGCGTTTCGGCCACGGTGGGGTCTGCGCTTGTTGAAGTCATAATTGCCGTTTATACCATCTCACATAGTGAAATGCCAAATCGAGGAGGTGTCTCACGAGGTGAGCTTTGCATTGCGGGGGTATGGAGAAGGGGAAAACGACGACTCGTCAGTGAAAACGCACAGCGGAAAAGTGCGGATATGGCGAGGCATGATAGGCGATTCGGGCCTGGAATCAAGCATTTGATCGAATTGCGGAAGGATGTCCGTGTGCGATGTCTCATCGACGCAATCCGTCGCACGTGTGCGAATGCGTGGCCACATCATGTATCTCATAATCCGGCCGGAATGTGATCGCCCTCAGAGCCGCCGCATAGTCTATTACCACGAACAAAGCGCAAAAGCAATACCTAGCGCGAAGAAAATTAGGAGGAATCCTCATGGGAACGACACTGGCCGAGAAGGTCTGGGCCGATCATCTGGTACGGAAGGGCAGCGATGGAGCGCCCGACCTGCTGTACATCGACCTGATGCTCATGCACGAGGTCACCAGCCCGCAGGCGTTCGAGGGTCTTCGGCTGGCGGGACGCAAGCCGCGCCACGTCGATCAGCTCATCGCGACTGAGGACCACAACACGCCGACGGTCGACATCGACCGTCCGAACCCGGACAAGACGAGCGCCCTGCAGCTGTCGACGCTCGAGAAGAACTGCAAGGAGTTCGGCGTGCGTCTGCACCCGCTGGGCGACGCCGATCAGGGCATCGTGCACGCGTTCGCCCCGATCCTGGGCCTCACCCAGCCGGGCATGACCATCGTGTGCGGTGACTCGCACACCTCCACGCACGGCGCGTTCGGCGCGCTCGCGTTCGGCATCGGCACCTCCGAGGTCGAGCACGTGATGGCCACGCAGACCCTGTCCTTGAAGCCATTCAAGACGATGGCGATCAACGTCAACGGCAAGCTGCCGGCCGACGCGACCGCCAAGGATATCATCCTCGCGATCATCGCGAAGATCGGCACCGGCGGCGGCCAGGGCTACGTCATCGAATACCGCGGCGAGGCGATCCGCGACCTGACGATGGACGAGCGCATGACCGTGTGCAACATGTCCATCGAGGCCGGTGCCCGCGCGGGCATGATCGCCCCGGACGAGACCACGTTCGAATACTTGAAGGGCCGTCCGCACGCGCCGGAGGGCGAGATGTGGGATAAGGCGGTCGCGTACTGGAAGACGCTCAAGACCGATGACGGCGCCGTGTTCGACAAGGTCGTGGACATCGACGCGACCAAGCTCGGCCCCTACGTGACGTGGGGTACCAACCCCGGTCAGGGCCTGCCGATCACCGCGAGCGTGCCGGAGCCGGACAAGATCGCCGACGCCACCAAGCGCGCCGCCGCCGAACGCGCGATCAACTACATGGGTTTGAAGCCCGGCATGCCGATCAAGGACATCGCCGTGGACACCGTGTTCATCGGATCGTGCACCAACGGCCGCATCGACGATTTGCGTCAGGCCGCCGCGATCATGAAGGGTCATCACAAGGCGAAGAACATCCACCGCGTGCTCGTCGTGCCCGCCTCCTCGCGTGTGCGCCTCGAGGCCGAGCGCGAGGGGCTCGACAAGGTGTTCGAGGACTTCGGCGCCGAATGGCGCAACGCCGGCTGCTCGATGTGCCTGGGCATGAACCCGGACAAGCTGGTGCCGGGCGAGCGTTCGATCTCGACGTCGAACCGCAACTTCGAGGGACGTCAGGGCAAGGGTTCGCGCACGCATCTGGCGTCGCCGGCCGTCGCCGCCGCGACCGCCATCCGCGGCACGATCTCGTCGCCCGCCGACCTGTGACCCGCTGATCCATCGACCATCGACTCCGACTCCGACTTCGCAAACTTCGCATCGGCCCCCTCCGTGGTCCATTCCGACGAGGGGGCTCCCGGCAGAGCCGGGTGGGGGAGACCCCGAAAGGACAATTCATGGAAAAACTCACCACTTTGACCGGCGTGGGCGTGCCGCTTCGCCGCTCCAACGTCGACACCGACCAGATCATCCCGGCCGTGTTTTTGAAGCGCGTCACCAAGACCGGCTTCGATGACGCGCTGTTCTACGCGTGGCGCCGCGACCCCGAGTTCGTGCTCAACAAGCCCGAATACGCGGGCAAGGGCCAGATCCTCGTCGCCGGCCCGGAGTTCGGCATCGGCTCCTCCCGTGAGCACGCCGTGTGGGCGCTGCACGACTACGGCTTCCGCGTGGTCATCGCCCCGAGCTTTGCCGACATCTTCTACGGCAACACCGCCAAGAACGGCGTGCTCGCCGCGATCATGCCGCAGGAGAGCGTCGAACTGCTGTGGAAGCTCCTCGAGGAGGAGCCCGGACGCGAGATGACCGTCTCGCTCGAGGATCGCACCGTGACCTGCGGCGACGTGACCCTCCCGTTCGAGGTGAACGACTACACGCGCTGGCGTCTGATGAACGGCTACGACGACATCGACCTGACGCTCCAGCACGAGGACGACATCGCCGCCTACGAGAAGATGCGCGCCGAGAAGTTCCCGTTCAAGCCCAAGACCCTCCCCGCCAAGCATCTGCCCGAAGAGCCCATAGCCTCCGCCCGCGAACCCAAGGATCAGGAATGGGCCGGCCCGTTGGCCGATCGCGGCATCATCTAGCCGCAGGCCGGGTGAGCCAGGCGTCGAGGGTTTCGGCGTCACTTCGGTGAAGGAATGTGAACCGTAGGGCGGAGATGCCGTTCATCACGAACAGCGGCATCTCCGCCTTTTCGATGCCGCGCGGTTCACGCCACGGCGTCGTCGACCGGGTGATCGACTGGACGCGCGATCGTCGGGTCGTCATCGCGAACGTGGTCAGTCCCTTGGCGCCCGTCACGAGGATGCGATGGGGCAGCGGCTCGGACGGATCGGATGAATCGGACGAGCAGAACGCATTGGGTCGATCGGGCAGAATCGCATACCCCTCGGTGCGCGACTTCAGTGCGCGGCAGACCGTCCAGTACGCGCCGATCGCCAGCGGCACGATGAACAGCCATCGGGATGGTGCGCCGCTTATCGTCACCATCACACCGGTGCCCACTGCTGCGGCCGCGACGAGGGCGACGACGATCGGCGTCGTCACGTAGTAGCGCAGCAGTCCGCGGCCGGTGCGATGGATGGGCTCCGTGGCGTCGCCGGGTTCGCGCGGGTCCCACTCGGGCAGCATCGCGGTGAGGACGTCGTACACGCGCCCGGTGCCGATCACCGGCAGAATGCGGGCCGCGGAGATGCCGCTCTCCTCGCTCTCGCCGCTGACCGACGAGGAAAGCCCCAATCCCACCGAACACAGGTGGAACGGGCGACGCAGCAGCGACTGGCGTACGACGATCGACTGGATGCGCGAGACCGGGATCGTCGTCGTACGGCGGGTGAACAGACCGCGCACGACGACCAGATCGTCGCCGCGACGCCACACCTCGAACCCATAGAACCGCAGCAGCGACGTGACGACGCTGACGACCATCAGCACGATCACGCAGACCAGCACCAGCATGACGATCGAGATCACACCCCGCGCCACGTAGTCGCCGACCGACCGCTCCGCGGTGCGCACCCAGTCACGCGGCAGCATGTCCTGCAGATTCTGCACGAACCCGAACACGACGAACGCGGCCGCGATGAATCCCAGATCGGTGACCGCGAACAGCGTGATGTCCCGCACCGAGGCGCGGAAGACGGGGGCGTTGCTTTCCGGGCGCGCGTCGGATGACAGAACTGGGGATGATTGGGGTGGGGATGGCGTGGCGAGTGACGAAGCGGATGGGACGGCGGCCGCAATCGACGGTGAACCCTGTGTGACTGCGGTTGGTGTGGTCTCGGCGGTGGTCGCCTCGCCCGTGCGCGCCTGAGCCCGCAGACGCTCCAACTCCAGCTGCAACGCCGCGGGCACCGCGTCGAGCGTGATGTCGGTGTCAGTCGCACCCGCGGCGGACACGGTCAGCTGCACGATGCCGAACGGCTGCATGTACACCGGCGACGAACTGCTGATCGCGTGGATGCTGCCATAGCCGATCGTGCGGTTCTTGCGGAAGAACAGTCCCGAGCGGAACTGCAGCGAGTCCACGCCAAGCCGATATCTCGTCGACGCCCAGCGGATGATCGGCTCGACGATCGTCAGTCCGACGCCCGCCACGATGATCGCCCATGTGACCCAAGAGGGGAATCGCCCCTCCATCAGCAGACGGAACACCACCAGCAGCGAGATGAACGTGCTGATGATCGCACGGATCGACTGAACCAGCGCGACGAGCAACCCCAGCGGATGCAACATCCGCCATCCGTTGGCATGTGCGCCGGAGCGTGCTTCGGCAGGAGTCCCGAACGCACCCATCACAGGTCATCCTTCGCGCTCGCCACACGCTCAGTGATCAACGCCACCACGCGTTCGGCCTCGGCCGTATCCAACGCCTCGATCTCCACCTCGTCGGCGGCCGTATGCACGACCACCGTGGTCAGATTGAAGTGACGCAGCACCGGATTCTGCTTCGTATCCACATGCTGCACACGGTTGTACGGCACGGCGGTCGACTTGCGCAGCAGCCATCCCCTGCGCGTGCGCAGATCGCGCTCGCCGATACGGAACCGGTAGAACGTGTACGCGTACTTCGTCTGCAACGGCTGGAACGCCAGATCCAGCACGGCGTACGCGGCGAACAGGCCCACGATGAGTCGTTGCCAGAATCCCCACCAGCCGTTCGCGATGCAGACCGCGGCCACCACGCCGCATACCGCCAGTGCGATCACACAGCTGATCGCCTCGTTTACGAGCCACGCCGTTCGCGTGCGGCCGGGCAGCGATCGCCAGTTGTCGTCGCAGCCGTCAGTGCCGGAGCCTTCCCCAAGTTCGTTCATATGGCCCACTGTATCCGAGCGAGCCGTCTCCACGGCGGCACTGTACACAGATGTCGACCTGATACCGCCCGGCTGGACGAACGACGTTCGATGCGGTTGAGTGGAGCATAACGAGGAAAGGATCCGCTGATGCGTGAGGACAACAGTAACGGCAGCGATGGCAGCAACCGATTCGCCGGCGACGACCGATCCGTCAAGGGGAATGACGGCCCGTTCACTCCGGCGCCGTACGCTCCGCAATCACCCGTCAACCCGTATACGCAGTACGCGTACATGCCGAATGTCAAACCGCCGCTCGACGCGCCGTGGTATGGCATCGGATTCGGCGACGCGATCGTGCGGTTCTTCCGCAAGACGTTCATCTACAGCGGACGCGCCTCCCGCGGCGAATACTGGTGGGCGGTTCTCTTCATGGTGATCGTCGAGATCGTGGTGGGGTTTGCCGCGTATAGCATAGCGTCGGCGTTCGGAGTGAAGGATGCCGCCATCGACTCGCCGTCATCATTGTCGGGAGCGTTCTCCGCCGGTTTCTCGGCCGGATGGAACGGGGAGGAATCGCCCGAGACGCCGTTGTCGGACATCATGACGCTGGCCATGATCGCTGCTCAGCTGGTGTGTTTCCTGCCCCAGCTGTCGCTGTCCATTCGTCGTCTGCATGACGTGAATCTGCGCGGATGGTGGTATCTGGCGCCGTTGGGCGTGATGTTCGGCGGACTCATTGCGGGAGCCGTCGGCTTCTTCCTCGTCGTCGGGTCCGACGACACGGCCATCAGCATCATGGGTCTCACCGCATCGGTGATGGGTATTCTCGGCGCGTTCCTGCTGTCGAATCTGATCTCCGTCGTGATGATGATTCTGCCCAGCAATCCCAGGGGCGTGCGATTCGACAAGCCGGTGCTGCGCGGGTACGGTGCGTCGGATCGCACTGTTCCGGCGGCCGGTGCCGATCCGATCCATAATCCGGCACATAACGGGGATGGGGCGGCGCAATGGCGGTAAATGAACTGCGTGATCTGACACGGCGCGTCCGCGCGTGGCTGCGCGAGCCGCATTTTCTGGAGAAGAACGCGATCGTCGGCGCGGTTCTTCTGGTGATCGAGATGATCCTCGTCCCGCCGGCGAGCCCTACGCAGATGCTGCTGGCGTTGGCATGGCTCGTTGTCGTCGTCGCCGTGCCGTTCCGAACCAGACTGATATGCCTGCTCGCGCCGGTGCTGCTGCTGGTCGTACCGTTCCTGCCGGTCGACGTGTGGTGGGCGAGCGGCGGGACGGCCATCATCACCGTTTTCCTGGCGATCGGGTATGCGCTGTCCAATCGAGCGATGATCGGGGTGCTGCTCGCGTACTCGCTGGCCGATGCCGTCTGCTTCGCTCTGTTCGACACGGCGTCGATCGGCGGCGGTGTGATCCGCGGCATGGTCGAGGAGTTCAACAGGATCGGCGCGGACGGTACGATTCCCGTGCGCTCGATGGAGGTCTCGCCGCTCTACACGATCCTCATCGTCGTCGGTACGTTCATACTCGATCTGATGATCCTCGGATTCTTCGTCGTCTTCGGCGCCGCGTTCCGTCGCGCGTCCGCGGCGGGCGAGCGGGTGGCGCGCGTCGAACGCATGCTCGACCGGATCACGCGCGAGCAGGAGCTTGCACACATGATCCATGATTCCGTGGCCAACGACATGTCCACCATCGCGATGCTCGCCTGGCGCGCCAAGGCGATGGACGATGACGATGAGGTGCTCGACGCGATCTACGCCAGATCGCATCACGCGCTCGACCGCGTGCACGAGGTCATCGACGTGCTCAACGGCAAGCGGGACATCACCGAGCTGACCGCGGAGGAGGGGTATGACGCTGGCGGCGCCGTCGGAGTGCATGCGGGCGATCTGTCCTTCGACGCCCAACTTGAGAAGTACATTGAGGATCAGAATCGGGCGATGACCATGCTGGGACTCGCCGGCGTCACCCGATTCAACAGCGCGCCGGACGTCGTTGTGCCCAAACCCGTGCGACGCGTGGTCATGGGGCTGACCGAGGAGATCTATGCGAACATCGTGCGGCATTGCGCGATGGACGATGTCGACGAGACTGGCGATGCCAACGCCGGTGCCGGTGCCAACGCCGCGGCGAGCTCGCGCCGGATCGACGAGCCCGCGTACAGCCTGTTCGTGGAGATCACCGCGGAGCATATCCGCATCAGCGAGGTCAACGCGATCGCGGACGAATCGAAGACCCTGGTGCACGGGAGGCGCCACGGCAGCGGACTGGCGTTGCATCGCGCGGCGATCGAGATGGTCGGCGGCACCCTCACCACCAGCAATCTGGACGACACCTGGATGATCAGCGCCGACATCCCGCTCGGAACTCACTGACTGAGCCAGATCGCGATCGCGTGCGCGAGTGAATTCGCGCCGAGCTTGTCGACCGCGCGATGGGCGTGCGTGCGAACCGTGGAGGCCGCGACACCCCATTGCGCGGCGATCTGGTCGTAGGTGAGCCCGCGCGAGAGCAGATGCAGCGTCTCCGCCTCCTTGGAACCCAGTTTGGGGCGTTCGGGGGCGTTGCCGTCGTTGCCCTCATTGGCGTCATCGACGGTGTCGACGAGCAGTCGATGCGCTTCGGATGCGGTACGGAACGTGACCATCGAACGCAAGGCGGGAGGCGTGTAGACCTCGCCCGACGACACCATGCGCAGCGCCTGCGCGAGTTGCGGGATATCCGCCTTCGAAACGATGCCCTGTGCACCCGCCTCGGCGATTCGCGTCGCATAGTCGGACACCGAGAACGCGGTGATGCCAAGCAAGGCCACGCGATCGGTGCGCATGCGGATTTTGCGGCACACGCTCACGCCGGTGGCGTCGCCCAACGACATGTCCACCAGCAGCAGTTTCGGGCGGGTCTCGGGGTCCAGCGCCTTGCGCACCGCCTCGTCGGCCGATTGTGCGTCCCAGATCCAACGGGCCGACGGCAGCAATTGCGGCAGAATCCCCTTCAACGCCAGCAGTGCCATGCGGTCGTTGTCCACCATGGCCACCAGCGTCGGCACGGACTGTGCGGATTGTCCCTTCTCAGCACTCATACGCGCCATTCTAGTGGTCGGTCTGTGCAGTTAGGGGGATTCTGGTCCTCTGACTACCCCTCAGTCCCGCTTCGCGAGCCAGCTCCCCTGACAAGGGGAGCCAAAAGGTGGGTTTTCAGGCGCGATGGGTGTCCTCGACAATCGTCTGTAGACGTGTGTGTACAAGGGTGGACGCGTGTGTACACCGCCGGAATCGCCCTGTTTCCAACGGATACCTTGGAATCATGAACACTATCACCAATGAGCCGCAGCGGCCGGCACTGAAGCCGCTTCAGTCCCAGTCGGTACTCACCGCTCAGCCGCTGCAGCCGCAGCAGCCCGTCTCCGTTTCCGCCTCCGAATCCCCCGAATCCCCCGAACAGCGCAAGTGGTGGCGTGGATGGCGTCGCCGCGTCATCAACCGGGCGATGGGGGTGACGCTCATCTACCAGATGATCCTGATCATCCTCGGCAGTGCCGCCCTCGCCTTCCTCGCTTTCACGTCCTCCAGTCGTGACGAGTATTTCCGGGGGCAAGGTGTGGCAAGCCTCGCCGTAGTGCTCGTCGCCGTCGGATTCCTGACGATCGTGCGTCGGCGCGACATCCTCACACGCGAGTTCTGGCTGGGAGGCGCGCATACCGACACCTACGGCGAACCGAACCAGTTGGGACACATCAGCCAATACGGCGGCGCGCGCATGACCCCGAGGTGGGCCCTCGTATTCTTGGCCCTTGCGTTCGGCGTGCAGGGAGTGCGGATGGCCATCACCTGGGGACTGAGCCAGGTCGGCGTCGATCTCGTCTCACCGGCGCTTGAGAGCATCAGTGAGGCGTCCGTCACCGTGAGCATGTGGCTGTACGCCGGTCTGATCGGGCCGATCTGCGAGGAGGTGCTGTTCCGCGGTGTGCTGATGAAGGAGTTGAAGCCGCTGGGCAAGAACTTCGCGATCGTCACGTCCGCGCTGATATTCGCCCTGTTCCATCAGGATCTCGTGCAGAGCACCTACGCGTTCGCCATGGGCCTGGTGCTCGGCTTCATCGCGATGGAGTACTCGCTGATATGGGCGATCGCGCTCCACGTATTCAACAACGCGGTCCTCGGCGGACTGAGTGCTGGCATCACGCATTACTTCGGCGAGACCGGGGACGCGGCATTCATGTGGGCCATCATTGCGATCGGTTTGATCGGCCTGATCGTCGTGTTTGCGAAGTATGGCAAGGGGCTTACGGAGTACCAGCGTGCCAACCGCAGCGTGAAGGGCACCTACTCCGGCTGGGCTTCATGGACGTTCATCGTGTTCGTCGCGATCACCCTCGCATCCGCCATCTTCTCCTACATCGGCGCGGTGATGGGCTGAGAGGCGATGATCTGACACCGATATGACATTGCCGATACTCCGATCCGTTTCAAGAAAGCGCCGTCAGTGGATTTTTCGCCACTGACGGCGCTTTTGATGCGTGGGAAGGCCGGGAGATGCGTGACGGTTTCGGCGCGGTTCGTGACCGACAAGCTGGGCAAAGGCTGGTAATCATCTGTGTACCAGGGTCGACGCGTGTGTACAACTGTCATGCGTTCCACAGTCTGAGCGATTAGCGTATGAATCATGAACACAAACCAAGGGCCGCAGCGGCCGGCGGCACCGTCGCAAATTCAGTCGCAGCCGCAATCGCCCCAGCCGGGCTATCCGGCGGCGAACTACCAAGCTCAGCAGCCGGTGAGGCAGCCGGCACAGACGTACTATCCGCCGCAGCCCCTGCCGGAGGATCCACGCAAGGTGCTCCGCAGGAGGCAGCGCAGGATGATCAACCGGCCGGTCGGCCTGACGCTGGCGTATGAGGTGGTGATGAACATCGGCGCTGCCATGGCCGCGCTGACCATCGTGATCGTGACGATGGCGGAGCGTTCCGAGTTGACCAACCTCATGGTTATTCGTCACACCGGCATCGTGATGCTGGTCGCGGTGACGTGCGCGATCGTGTTCCTGCTGTTCATGCGTCGCAAGGACATCCTCACCCGCGAGTTCTGGCTCGGCGGGCCGCACAGGGACAACTATGGCGAGCCGTGGCAGATCGGGCGCGTCAGCCGGTACGGCGGAGCGCACATGAAACCGCTGTGGCTCCTGGTGTTTCTCACCCTGTGCCTCGGTATTCAAGGCGTGGTCACACTGGTGCAGCTCGGCTTCTCCGCCATCGGCCTGTCCCTGCCGTCGCCCACGTCGGAGAGCATCACCGAATCGGCCGTCACCGTGAGCATGTGGCTGTACATCGGCCTGATCGGTCCGATCTTTGAGGAGGTGCTGTTCCGCGGCGTCCTGCTGAAGGAACTGAAGCCATTCGGACGCAACTTCGCGATCGTCACCTCGGCGCTCCTCTTCGGTCTCTTCCACGGCGACGTGGTGCAGGGCGCGTTCGCCTTCCTGATGGGCCTGCTGCTGGGCTTTGTCGCGATGGAGTACTCGCTGGTGTGGTCGATCGCGCTGCACATCTTCAACAACGCGATCCTGAGCGGTGTGGTCGACGGCCTCGCCTCGCACTATCTGAACGACAACGGGTATCTGGCGTACTCGCTCATCCTGAGCCTGATCGGGGTCGCCGGCACGATCCTCGCGTTCGTCGTCTACGGCAGGGGATTGAAGGCCTACGTGCGCGCCAATCGCAGCGCGCCGGGCACGTACCTCGGCTGGACGTCGTGGACGTTCATCGTGTTCGTCGCCGGCAACGCTCTGACGGCCATCGTCTCCTTCATCGGAGCGCTGATGGGCTGACGTTGCGCTGTCAGCGGTTCGGCTTGTCCCTTGCCCTATGCTGGAACGTATAGCGGTACCAAGGAGGAGATATGAGCGAGCAGTTCGAACCGTTTTACGACGTCAATCGCACGTATGAGGACAACTACGAACAGGGTCCGTTCGGGCTGTTCGCCGAGGCGCTGAAGGGGGAGCCGGGTGCCGAGGAGGGCGCGGCCGCCGCCGAACCGGCCCAGCCCGCCGAGTCGTTCCTCGGCGTGCCGGTGAACCTCGCGTTCGGCATCCCCGCGGGGCCGCTGCTCAACAGCCGGTACACGACGGCCGCGTTCCGCATGGGCTTCGACCTCGCGACGTACAAGACCGTGCGCTCGCGAGCGTGGGGCTGCAACCCGTTTCCGAACGTGCTGGCCGTGCATCCGAAGTCGGCCGACGGCTCCCTGACCCCCGGCAGCGACGAACTCGACGAGGGCGTGCTCGCCGACACGAACTACGAGCTGCCGATCTCCATCTCCAACAGCTTCGGCGTGCCCTCGCAGGACCCGGACCGCTGGCAGCCGGACATGTTCCGCGCGATCGAGGCGGCCGGCCCCGGCCAGCTGCTCGTGCCGAGCTTCCAGGGATCGCGCGTCGAGGGCATGAGCGAGGAGGACTACATCGCCGACCACGCCACCACCGCGCGACTGGTCAAGGAGACCGGCGCGAAGGTCATGGTCATGAACACCAGCTGCCCGAACGAGGGGCACAATCGCCTGCTGTGCCATAACCCGCAGCTGGTCGGGCGCATCACCGAGGCGGTGAAGAACGAGATCGGCGACACCCCGCTCATGGTCAAGCTCGCGTACTTCCCTGACGACTCCTCGCTCGAGCTGATGATCCGCTCCACCGTGGAACGTGGCACCGTGCAGGGCTTCAGCACGATCAATACGATCTCCGCGAAGCTCGTCGACGCCGAGGGGCGTCAGGCGTTGCCCGGCGCCGGCCGCGACCGTTCCGGCGTGTGCGGCAACGCGATCCGCGGCGCCGGCCTCGACATGGTCCGCCGCCTCGCCGCCCTGCGCGAGAAGCTCGGCCTCGACTTCGCGATCAACGGCGTCGGCGGCGTGATCACCCCGGCTGATTACCGGGCATACAAGAGCGCCGGCGCGGACAGTGTGATGTCCGCCACCGGCGCGATGTGGGACGCGGAACTCGCCCGCGAGATCAAGGCGGAGTGAGACGGGATCGGCCGTAGGCCGATGCTGTGCTGCTCGCCTTCTCTCCTCCAGTCAGCCTGCGGCTGCCAGCCCGTCCTGCAATTGTGGACGCGCTGCGCGCGCAGATGGCTAGCTCGCCTGTCGGCTCGCACGTTGCCTACAAACAGCTCTGCTGTTTGCTTTACGGCAACGTCCCGTCAGAGGGGGGCCACCCCACGGCAACCTATTTATTCCGCTGCTTCGGCGGCGGCCTTCATGGCTACGGCGCCGACGTAGTAGACCGGCTTGTCGAAGTTCGGCTGGAACAGGAAGTCGACGTTGGCGAGCTCGTCGATGGTGAACTTCGCCTGGATCGCCATCGAGATGACGTTCGCGGCGCCGGAGATGTCGGCCTTCGAGCAGAACTGGCCGCCCTTGACCTCGCGCGTGACCGGGTCCCACGTGAGGATCGACGTGACCGGCGTGGTGGTGAGCATGAAGTCGGGGCGGTAGTCCTCGGTCAGCTCGGTCTCGTGGACCGTAAGTCCCCGGCGCTCCGCACCCGCCTTCGTCAGACCCGACGCGGCGAGCGACAGGTCGTACAGCTGCACGGCGGAGGTCGCCTGCGTGCCGAGGTACTTGACGGTCGGCTTGTCGATGTTGCGGCCGACCAGCAGACCCTGGCGTACGGCGTTCGTGGCCAGCGGGATGTAGTCGTGCTTGCCGGTCGGGTTGTAGAAGACGGTCGCCGAGTCGCCGCACGCGTACACGTCCGGCATGGAGGCGCGCATGTACTCGTCGATGACGATCGCGCCGTTCGCCAGCATGTCGACCTGGCCCTTGACGAGGTCCGTGTTCGGCAGGAAGCCGACCGCGAGGATCGCCATCTCGGCCGTGTACTCACCCTTCTCGGTGACGACGGTGACGGTGTCGTCGTCGTTGTCGCGGAAGGCGGTGACCTTCTGTCCGAGCGCGAGCGTGACGCCGTGCTCCTCGAACGCGGCGGCCACCTGATCGGTGATCTGCTTGTCGAAGTTGTTCGCGAGCGGTCGGTCGAGTCCGTCGACCAGCGTGGTCTTGACGCCGGTGAGGCTGAACTGCTCGGCGATCTCGGCGCCGATGTAGCCCGAGCCGATCACGACCGCGGACTTGGCCTCCTTGGCCTTGGACTTGATCGCGATCGCGTGGTCCCAGTTCTTGCACAGCAGCACGTGCGGGCTGTCGATGCCCGGAATCGGCGGGATCACCGGGCGTGAGCCGGTGGTGACGACCAGCTTGTCGAAGTGAAGGATCTCGGGTTCGGCGTCCGGATCGTCGACCGGACGGTAGGCGAGCGTCTTGCCGGCGACGTCGATCGAGGTGACGTCGGTGCGCATGTGCATGGTCGCGCCGGCCTGCGCGAGCTGTTCCGGCGAGGAGTAGAACATCTTCTTCGGGTCGGACACGTGATCGCCCACCCACAGGGCGATGCCGCAGGACAGGAACGACAGGGTGCCGTTGCGTTCGAAGACGTGGACGGTCCAATCGGGATGCTCGGCGAGGATGGAGGTGGCGGCGAAGGTGCCGGCATGCGTGCATCCGACGATGGCGACGGTGGTCATAGGTACAGCTCCTTTGCAGGTTGGTCGGGAACGTGCGGAGTCTTTCGTTGCCTCCGCCTGTGAACGTTCACCAGCTGTTCACCACATTAGCAAAGCCGCGATCGGGTGTTGCGATTGGCGCGTATCGCAGGGCGATAATGTGATGCGGGTCACATTGCGGTGCTGGGGTCCGGTTTCGCTGCGAACATACCACCGCCTTTATTTCACGACGTACGCACATGCCGTATGGCACACTGTCATATAGTGTTTCCGCGGTCCAGGAAGAAGACGAAAGAGGTAGTCGTGGGCGAGAACGAGAACGATGTGCTGCATGTCGAGGGCGGTAAGCCCCTCAACGGCACGATCAAGGTGCGTGGCGCGAAGAACTTCGTGAGCAAGGCGATGGTCGCCGCACTGCTCGCACCGGGCAAGTCGGTGCTGAAGAACGTGCCCGAGATCCGCGACGTTCACGTGGTCTCCGATCTGCTGCGCCTGCACGGCGTGGACGTGGACGTGGACGGCGCGGGCGGCATCGTCACCATCGATGCCTCGCACGTGCAGCTGGCCGACGTGGCCGACGTGGACACGCTTTCCGGCTCCTCGCGCATCCCGATCCTGTTCTCCGGCCCCCTCGTGCATCGTCTCGGCGAGGCGTTCATCCCCGCGCTTGGCGGATGCAACATCGGCGGCCGTCCGATCGACTTCCATCTGGAGACCCTGCGCAAGCTCGGCGCGAACGTCGACAAGGAGCACAAGGACGGCATCCACATCACCGCGCCGAACGGTCTGCACGGCGCGAAGATCCACCTGCCGTACCCGTCCGTCGGCGCCACCGAGCAGACGCTGCTCGCCGCCGTGCTCGCCGAAGGCAAGACCGAGCTGTCCGGCGCGGCCACCGAGCCCGAGATCATGGATCTCGTGTGCGTCCTGCAGAAGATGGGTGCGATCATCTCCGTGGACGTGGACCGCACGTTCCGCATCGAGGGCGTCAAGGAGCTCAAGGGCTACACGCACACCTCGCTCACCGATCGCATCGAGGCCGCATCCTGGGCCTCCGCGGCGCTCGCCACGCACGGCGACATCTTCGTCAAGGGCGCCACGCAGCCCGAGATGATCACCTTCCTCAACGTGTTCCGCAAGGTCGGTGGCCAGTTCGACGTGACGGACAAGGGCATCCGTTTCTGGCACCCGGGTGGGGACCTGCACCCGGTCGCCATCGAGACCGACGTGCACCCCGGTTTCATGACCGACTGGCAGCAGCCGCTGGTCGTCGCCCTGACGCAGGCCAACGGCCTGTCGATCGTGCACGAGACCGTCTATGAGAACCGTTTCGGCTTCACCAAGCCGCTCGTGCAGATGGGTGCGACGATCCAGCTGTACCGCGAGTGCCTCGGCTCCCTGCCGTGCCGCTTCCAGCAGCGCAACTACAAGCATTCGGCCGTGATCTTCGGACCGACCCCGCTGACCGGCCGCGACATCGACGTGCCGGATCTACGCGGCGGATTCTCACACCTCATCGCGGCGCTTGCGGCGAAGGGCCCGTCCAACGTGCAGGGCATCTCGCTCATCGACCGCGGCTACGCCGACTTCCGCGGCAAGCTGCACCAGCTCGGCGCCGACATCGACTGATCGGAGGCGTTATTCGTCGAATCTGCGGGCGAGCGGCACCATCGCCGCGGTGAGCACGGCCATCGCAGCGGCACTGGCGAACAGCACCACGGCGACGGGGAACCGGTCGTAGGCCCAGCCGTACACCATCTGTCCGAGCGGCTGGGCGCACATGGCCAGCGCGGAGAGCATTGCCATGACCTTGCCGGTCATCGCCTCCGGCGTGCTCAGCTGGATCGCCGGAATCGTGATGAGGTTCGTGAAACAGGTCGCGACCATCGTGCCGCAGGTGAACGCCACCAGTACGATGAGCTGCGCCCACGCGCCGATCGGCAGCAGGAAAGCGACTCCCTGCGGGACGAGCAGCAGCACGAACGCGGCCAACGCCACCGGCATATGCCGCATCGTGAGCTTCGCCGCGAATAGTCCGGCGATGAAGGCGCCCGCGACTCCGGCCACACCCACCAGCCCGTCGGCCACACCATAGACGGTCGAGTCGAACCCGAGCACCGTGCGGATCGTATACGGGAATCCGACTGCGGAATACCCGATCACGATGAAGTTCAGTCCAGCCACGAACAACGCCAGCCGGAACACGTTCGGGCGGTCATGGGTGAGGAAGCGGACGCCGGCCTTCAGGTCCTCGAGTGGCGTCGGCAGTTCCTCGTCGCCGCGGTCGGGCGCGCCGAGACGGATGAAGCATTCGAGCAGGGCGGCCGCGGCGAAGCTCGCGATCGTGATCGCCATCATCAGATGGATGCCGAACATCGCGTACAGCACGCCGCCGAGGAAGCTCGGCAGCAGGGAGCCGAGCTGCTGCGTCTGATTGACGACCGCCATCGCCCGGCGCAGCGTCGACTGGCCGTACTTGCGGTACATCTGGGGGAGCGCGGCCTGCACGGTCGGCGTCTCGAACGCGCCGAGCACGGCGAGGGCCACCTGCATCGCCGCGATCGCGATCATATTGAAGCCGATCGTGGCGAAGAGCAGCGCGCACGCGAGCACCAGCACGCCGGAGAGTGCGTCGAGTGCCACCATGATCGTGCGGCGGTTCATGCGGTCGGCGAGCACGCCGCCGAATGGCGAGAGGATGATGGTCGGGACGATCGAGACCGCGAGGATCGACGCGAAGACCGTTGCGGAACCGGTCTCGTCGAGCACCCACATCGACATCGCGAACCGGAGCATGAGATTGCCGAACAGGGAGATGCCCTGACCGGCGACCAGTAGGATGAAATCGCGTGAAATAAGATGGGTATTCGGGTTCATGAGGGGTGTCCGATCAGATCAGGGCGGCGTATCCGCGGGAGACGGTTTCGATGAGATCCTTGTCGAGGATCGGTACGCCCAACCCGGTGCATACCGCGGCCAGAGCCTCGACGCGGTGATGCAGTTCGTCGGCCGTCGCCGGGTAGAACGTGGGGACGAGCCAGTAGTTGGTCAACAGGGCGAGCAGTTCCGCCGCCTCGCGTGGGTATGCGGTGTCGATCGAGCCGTCGGCGACGCCTTCGCGGATCATCGCCTCGAACATATCGGCGACCTGGGTACGCCAGACCTTGAGATTGGCGGCCAGGAGCTTCGGATCGTGCATCGCGGGATAGGCCATGTTCATCAGACGCATATGCTCGTTGTCGGCCGCGGAACGGCGGAAGGCCTCACGCAGCTTGTCCAATCCGGTCAGCCCCGTGTCGTTGATCGCCGTGGGGTCATGGCGGGATTGGTCCTCCTCGCCGAGCGCGTCGAGGATTGCCTCCTTCGACTTGAAGTGGTAGTAGACCGCGCCTTTCGACAGGTCGCCGAGGCTGTCGACGATGTCCTGCATCGTGGTGCCGTCATACCCCTTGGTGAGGAATAGCCGCTTCGCGACGTCGAGGATGCGTGCGCGGGTGCGTTCCGGGTGCTTGTTGCGTGCCATGCGTGCCTCCTTGACCATCTAGTATACATACCGACGGTCGGTATGTATACTGGGCGTTTTGCAGCGAATCATTCTCAATAGGAAACGTGTGAGCCAAATGCACGTTTCCGCACAATCGCACATCGGGTCAAAACCGCGGAATCACGCGGAAAACGGAGTATTGGTGTGCGATTGACGGATCGTCAATCCTCACACTTTCGTTAATGAGAACAAGTCGCTGTAAGGGACTGTAGAATAAGGCGCATGGCATCCAAAGGAAAACCGTCGCCGCGCTCCGCGGTCACACCCTTAAGCAATGCGAGGGTCGCCGAGCTCGCCGAGCGGCATCATCTCGTCGATCCGATGCACGACTTCCCGACCGGGCGCGACCGCAAGGCCAACGTCGCCGAGATCAATGCGCAGAACCCGAAAGCGACCAAGCGACTGCTCACCGGCGTCGACGTGGTCTTCCGCGCCAGCTGCAAAACGCGCGCATGGGGGCTCGAGCACGTGCCCGAGGACGGCCCGTTCATCACCGCAGCCTCGCATGTGACGATGTTCGACGTGTTCGTGCCGATGGCGAGCCTGTTCCACATGGGCCGCCGCCCGCGCTACATGGCCAAGGCTGAAATGGCCAAATGGCCGGTCATTGGCAAATGGTTCCAGCTGGTCGGCATGCAGCCGGTCCAGCGCCACTCCGGCAAGGCCAAGCAGATCGAGGAGACGTCGATCGACATCCTCACCTCCGGCCGCCCGCTGACCGTCTGGCCCGAAGGCACGGTCACGCGTGACCCGA
Organism: Bifidobacterium sp. UTCIF-38; assembly: GCF_006454495.1. Lineage (NCBI taxonomy): Bacteria > Bacillati > Actinomycetota > Actinomycetes > Bifidobacteriales > Bifidobacteriaceae > Bifidobacterium > Bifidobacterium sp. UTCIF-38. The sequence goes on from NZ_JFAL01000005.1 coordinate 20,729, forward strand.
AGAAATGGGTGATGAGCACCAAGGAAGGCGCCGCGTTCATCGCGCTCGAAGCGTCCCGCAGGCTTGGGGCTCAGGTGCCGCTGTTCTGCGCGGCGACCTGGGGCGCGGCGTCGATCAACCACTGGTGGCCATGGCCGCGTAAGAACGTCGTCATGTACTACGGGCCGCAGCTCGACTACTCCGACCTGCTCGCCGACATGGATTCGTGGGGCGACGAGCCGCCGGCCGAGGCGGTGGACGCGCTCAACTGGCGCATCTTCCGCCAGCTCAACAGGCAGCTCGAGGAGATCCGCGGCGAACGGTTCCCCGAAGCCGGATACTGGGACTATCGCACGATGAGCCGCAAACCGCTGCCAGCGGAGAAATAGCGCGTAAGAAGTAAGGAGAACACGTATGAGAATCACGGTATTGGGCGCGGGCGCATGGGGTACAGCTTTCGGCCAGGTGCTAGCCGACGCCGGCAACGAGGTCATGATGTGGGCGCGCGAGCCTGAAATCGTCGAAGGCATCCACGAACGTCACTGCAACGAAGTGCGACTGCCGTTCATCGAACATCTGCCCGACGCGATCGACGCCACCGGTGACAAGGCCGCAGCCGTCAAGGACGCCGAAATCGTCGTCGTCGCCATCGCCGCGCAGTTCGCCCGCGTCGCACTCGAGGACTTCAAGGGACTCATCCCCGATGACGCGATCGTCGTGAGCCTCATGAAGGGCATCGAACGCGGCACGAACAAGCGCATGGACGAGGTCGTGCGAGAATCCCTCGACCTGCCCGCCGAACGCTTCGCCGCCATCTCCGGCCCGAACCTGAGCAAGGAGATCGCGCTTCGCCAGCCCTCCGCCACCGTCGTCGGCTGCGAGAACATCGACAACGCGACGAAGGTCGCCCAGGCCTGCACCACCGACTACTTCAAGGCGTTCGTCACCACCGACGTCATCGGACTGGAGATGTGCGGCTCGCTCAAGAACGTCGTCGCGCTCGCCGTCGGCATGGCCCGCGGCGCCGGATACGGCGAGAACACGGCCGCGATGATCGAGACGCGAGGACTGGCCGAACTGACCGCCCTCGGTCAGGCGGCCGGTGCCGACCCGAAGACCTTCGCCGGACTCGCCGGCGTGGGCGATCTCATCGCCACGTGCGGTTCGCCTCTGAGCCGCAACTACACGTTCGGCTCGAACCTTGGCAAGGGATTGAGCAAGGAGGAGGCGACCCGCGTGAGCAACGGCGTCGCCGAAGGCGTGCCCACCACCGGAGCGGTCGTCGCGCTCGGCGACGAACTCGGCGTGCCCACGCCGCTCGCCTACGCGATGAGCCGCGTGCTCGACGAGGGCATCTCCTGCGCCGACATGCTCTCCCAGCTGTTCGGCCGCGAGGTCACCGCCGAGTGAGGCCCGCGCGCCATCGACGCGAAACTGTCGCCGGGTAATCTGTGGAGAAACCCCGCGTCCGCTGGACCGTCGTCCCATGACGGACGATAATCGACGACGGACAGAAACGGGCCGGGCAACCGGGCAACCGTAATCGACAATGGGCGGGCGACACCGACCGGCCGATCCGGCACGAGGCCGGAAGGCGACGAAAGGAACAACAAGGAACATGGCCAAGAAGCGCATCGTGGTGCTGTACGGCGGCAGGGCCGACGAACATTCGATCTCCTGCATCTCCACGGCCGGCGTGCTGGGCGCGCTCGACACCGACAGGTTCGAGGCGATCCCGATCGGCATCACCAAGGACGGCAAGTGGATCGTCGACGGCGAGGACCCGCGCGGCTGGAACCTCGACGGCGGTACGCTGCCGGTCGTCGAAAAGATCGCGGGCGCGCGCGACGTCGTGCTCGACGTGGCTCTGGGGCAGGACGGCTTCTTCGCGCGCAACGCCGACGGCACGCTCGAATCGCTCGGCCACATCGACGCCGTGTTCCCCGTGCTGCACGGGCCGTACGGCGAGGACGGCACCGTGCAGGGCCTGCTCGAGATGATGAACGTGCCGTACGTCGGCTGCGGCGTGTTCGCCTCCGCCGCCTGCATGGACAAGCATTACACGAAGGTCGTGCTCGCTGCCGCCGGCATCCCCACCGCGCCCGGCGTCATGGTCGACGCGCGTACCGTCAAGCCTGCGGCCGCGCTGGAGCAGGTCGAACAGGCGGGACTCACCTACCCGCTGTTCGTCAAGCCGTCTCGCGCCGGATCCAGCTTCGGCGTGACCAAGGTCGAGGAAGCGCGCACGCGTGAGGAACAGATCGAGAAGCTGGGGTCGGCCATCGCCGAAGCCGGCAAGCACGACTGGAAGGTCCTCATCGAGCAGGGCATCGACGGCCGCGAGATCGAATGCGCCGTACTGTGCGCGCATCCGGGCGACGAACCCGAAGCCAGCTGGCCGGGCGAGATCGTCCTCGACCACAACGACGACGACCAGTTCTACGACTTCGACTCCAAGTACATGGACGCCACCGCCAGCCACGTCGAAGTGCCGGCCAACCTGCCCGTCAGCGTCCTCGAGGACGTGCGCGACGTGGCCCGCCGCGCGTTCGTCGCGGTCGACGGCGCCGGCCTGAGCCGCGTCGACACGTTCGTGCAGCCCGACGGCTCCGTGATGGTCAACGAGATCAACACGATGCCCGGATTCACGCCGATCTCCATGTACCCCAAGGCGTGGGACGCAACCGGCGTGAGCTACACCGAGCTGATCACGCGCCTCATCGAAGGGGTGCTGCGCTAGCGTTTCGCGCTGACCCTTTACCGGCTCTTATCGGTGGCCGCGAGGGGCGGCGATATTCTATTCTGGACACGCTCCGGGCTGAGCCGTGAAGCGGACAGTCCGGCGGACTGTCCGTAGGCGAGGGGAGCAGCTGTGCTGCGACGATTGCGCGCAACGCAATGGGCCAAGTCTTTACGGTCCAAAACAGAATATCGCCGCCCCTCGCTCCGTTGAGTGGGGACGTCGCGAAACGTAGCGGGGAAGCGGAAGCGGCAGAAAACGTAACGTTTGTGCGTAACGAGCGGGGGATGGCGATTCCCTGTTCGGGACCGTAGGCTTGGCCGAACGGCCTTGAGTGTGTCGCGAACAGAGAATCGCCATCCCCCGCGGCCACTGCTGGAACTGAAAATAACAGCCGGAAGAGTCCTCACGAAAAAGTGACGAAAATGACGTAGCTGTCACAGTTCACTTGTAGTTTTCTGAAATTCATCGAGGTGTCGCGCAAGGTCGCGCGATGTTCACCGGCAGTCCGGTGTCGCGACAGATAGCGGCCGTAGCTTGTTGCCTTGGAATTATGGGCCGCGTGAATACAGCGCGAATGAAAGCCCCGACTCCCTAGAGGTTAGTTGAGTAAAGAGGAAAATCGAATGAAGAACCTGCGTAAGCTTGCGGCTGGCGCCATCGCCACCGTGCTCGCGTTCTCGATGGCCGCCTGCGGCTCGAGCAGCGCCTCCTCCAACGGCGACTCCCAGCAGTCCGCCGGCAAGTCCGTCACCGTTGACCAGAAGTCCGCCAAGGCCACCTCCCTGTCCGACTTCGGCGCCATGGACGACCTCGTCGCCGCAGCCGAGAAGGAGGGCGCTCTGAACGTCATCGCCCTGCCGCACGACTGGTCCAACTACGGTGAGGTCATCTCCACCTTCAAGAAGAAGTACCCGAAGATCAAGGTCACCGAGCTCAACCCGAACGCCTCCTCCAAGGAGGAGCTCGACGCCGCCAAGACCAACAAGGGCACCGACGCCGCGCCGGACGTCTTCGACGTCGGCCAGCAGATCGCCGCCACCTCCACCGACGCCTTCGCTCCGTACAAGGTGCAGGCCTGGGACAAGATCCCGGCTGAGAACAAGGACGCCAACGGCGCCTACTACGCCGACTACACCGGCATCATGTCGATCGGCTGGAACAAGGACAAGTACGGCGACATCAACAAGCTCGAGGACCTGCTCGACCCGAAGTTCGCCGGCACCGTCGCCCTCAACGGCAAGCCCGCCGAGGCCGGCGCCGCCTTCAACGGCTACCTGATGATCAACCAGCTGGCCGGCGGCGACATCAACAACCTCCAGCCCGGCCTCGACTTCTTCAAGAAGCTCAAGGACGCCGGCAACCTCACCACCGTCGACGTGACCAACGGCACCATCGACTCCGGCCAGACCGGCGTCGTCATGGACTGGACCTACAACCAGGCCTCCTACAAGAAGGAGCTGAAGTCCAAGGGCGTCAACTGGGAGTACAAGACCTTCCCGAAGGCCCAGGTCGTCAGCTACTACAACCAGGCCATCAACGTGGACGCCCCGCACCCGGCGGCCGCCCGCCTGTGGGAGGAGTACCTGTACTCCGCCGAAGCCCAGAACCTGTGGTTCAAGGGCGGCGCCAACCCGGTCCTGCTCTCCTCCATGAAGGAAGATGGCACCGTCGATCAGGACACCCTGAAGGACGCCATCACCATCGAAGGCAAGCCGGTCTCCTACACCAACGATGACGCCACCCGCATCACCGAGTGGCTCCAGAACAACTGGGACAAGACGATCGGCAACTGATCCGCGGGTAATCGCAGATCACCGATCATCACTGATCACACGCGAGACGCAATCACCATGACTGCAGCAATCGCACAGAACGGGTCCGCCGCCAAGCCGGCGGGCCCTTCCGCTACTTCCTCATCGTCCGCCATTGCGCGGCATCGCAAGGAACTGGGCACCTTCGCGGTGACCATCCCGTTCTTCGCGTACACGGCGTGCTTCCTGCTCGCCCCCACCGTGATCGTCATCATCGGCGCGTTCCAGACGCGTGACGGCGGATTCACGCTCGCCAACTTCAACAAGCTGTTCGAGGCGAACACCGTTTCCGCGTTCGTCACGTCGATCCTCGTGTCCATCGCCTCGTCGGTGATCGGTGCCGTGGTCGGCGGACTCGCCTCCTACGCGCTCGTCATCGGCTCCAAGCCGAACGGTCTGCTGCGCCGCATGGTCTCCGCGATCTCGTCCGTGCTCGCCCAGTTTGGCGGCGTCATGCTCGCGTTCGCGTTCATCGCGACAATCGGCATCAACGGCATCGGCACGATGCTCATCAAGACCGTGACCGGCCTGACCGTCAACCCGAACTGGCTGAGCTCCCTGCCGGGCCTCGTGACCGTGTACTGCTACTTCCAGATCCCGCTGATGATCATCATCTTCCTGCCCGCGGTCGATTCGATCCGCCCGCAGTGGCGTGAGGCCTGCGAGTCGCTCGGCGGCAACACGTTCCAGTACTGGACGCGCGTGGCCCTGCCGATCCTCGCCCCCCGATTCATCTCCGCGTTCCTGCTGCTGTTCGCCTCCGCGTTCTCCGCGTACGCGACGGCCGCCGCCCTGTTCTCCCAGCGCTCGATCCTCGTGCCGCTGATGATCCAGGGCGCGATGCGCAACGAGATGGACCCCAACCAGCAGGGTTTCGCCCAGGTGCTGGCATTCGCGATGATCATCGTCGTGGCCATCGTCATGCTGTTGAGCCACGCCGTGGAAAAGAGGGCCGGACGTTGGCAGTGAAATCACCCGAAACGCTTGAGTCGACCGGGCCCAAGCCGCCGCAGCTGCGTGCCGCGCGCATCCGCAAGCAGAGCGTCATCAAGTTCGTGATCCTGTTCATCACGCTCGCCTTCCTGTTCGTGCCGCTGATCTCCATGCTCGTCTTCACGCTGCGTCACCCGCTGTCCGGACGCTGGTCCGCCGCGCCGTGGATCGCGATCTTCACCGGCAACGGCGAATCGCTCGGCGCCGACCTGACCGTGCTGTGGCAGGGCCTTGGCGCCTCGCTCGGCCTGTGCCTTGTGACCGTTGTGCTCATGCTGCTGCTCATGGTGCCGACCATGGTGATCGTGCACATCCGATCCAAGGCGCTCGAACGCGCGATCGAATGGGTCGCGACCCTGCCGCTGACCATCCCCGCGATCGTGCTCGTCGTCGGCCTTGGCCCGATCTACCGCTGGCTGAGCTCCCAGGTGTTCGACACCAACCCGATCTGGCTGTGCTTCGCGTACGTCGTGCTCGTCATGCCGTTCGCCTTCCGCGCGATCGCCGTCGGACTCAACTCGATTGACGTGAAGACCCTTGTCGAGGCATCCCGCTCGCTCGGCGCCTCTTGGCCCAAGGTGTTCTTCCGCGTGATCATCCCGAACCTGTGGCAGTCGATCCTGTCCGCCAGCTTCATCTCCATCGCCGTCGTGCTCGGCGAATACACCGTGGCCTCGCTGCTCGGCCGTATGAACCTGCAGGTCGCGCTCTACCAGCTCGGCCAGTCCAACTCCCAGATCTCCACCGCCATGTCGCTGCTTGCTCTGCTGTTCGGCGTGGTGCTGTTGGTCGCCCTCGACCTGATTTCCGAGCGTGTGGCCAAAACCAAGGAAGGCAAGTAACTCCCATGTCACTCGCAGAACAGAACGTCAGCGCAGCCTCGGCCGATCAGGCCGAGGACGCCTTCAAGAACGATCCGACCGCCACGCTCGAAGGCGTGCGCGGCAAGGACGTGACCAAGGCCGCCAAGGCCCTGCTCAAGGACTCCACCACCCGCGGCGGTGGCATCCAGATGCAGGACGTTGTCAAGATCTACCCGGGTGCCACCACCCGCGCGCTCGACGACTTCAACCTCGACATCAAGCCCGGAGAGATGGTCGTGCTGCTCGGTGGTTCCGGCTGCGGCAAGTCCACCGCACTGCGCTCCCTCGCCGGTCTCGAGGACATTCAGGGCGGCCGCATCCTCGTCGGCGGTCAGGACGTCACCGGCGTGCCGGTCAACAAGCGCGAGATGGCCATGGTGTTCCAGGCCTACTCGCTCTTCCCGCACATGACCGCCGTCGAAAACGTCGAATTCGGCCTCGAAGTGCGTGGCGTCGGCAGGGACCAGCGCCGCAAGATCGCGATGGAGCAGCTCGAACTCGTCGGCCTCGCCGATCAGGCCACCAAGTACACGCAGCAGATGTCCGGCGGTCAGCAGCAGCGCGTGGCCCTGGCCCGCGCCCTCGCAATCAAGCCGCGCGTGCTCCTGCTCGACGAGCCGCTCTCCGCCCTCGACGCGAAGGTGCGTGTCCAGCTGCGCGACGAGATCCGCCGCATCCAGCTCAACACCGGTACCACCACCGTGTTCGTCACCCACGATCAGGAGGAGGCGCTTGCCGTCGCCGACCGCATCGGCGTCATGAACCACGGCCGCATCGAGCAGATCGCCGCTCCGCAGGACCTCTACCAGCGTCCGGCTACTGAATACGTGGCGACGTTCATCGGCCTGACCAACCGTCTGCCCGGCGTCTCCAACGGCGAGGAGGCGGTCGTCTTCGGCCAGCGCGTCCCGCTGCTGCCGAACTCCCGCAAGGGCGATCTGGTCACGGTGCTCGTACGCCCGGAGAACCTGACGCTCGTGCGTGCCGGCGAAGCCTCCTCCAAGGTGGGCGAGCACGCCCGCGTTGAGGTGATCCACTTCCTCGGTGCCGTCGCGCGCGTGGACTGTGAGATCTCCACCGGCGAGTACCAGCACTGGAACAAGGGCGAGCAGCTTAAGGTCACCGTGCAGCTGCCGGCGAACGAGCTGCCGGCCGGGCTCGCGACCGGAGACGAGGTCGTCGTCGCGCCTCGCCCGGTGGCGGCGCTGGCCTGCTGACGGGCCTTCTTTCCGACTGATTCCGTCTGATCATTCCGCTGGTTCCGGTTGATTCCGGTTCCAGCGGTGATCGCCATCCCCCCCGCTCCGTTTTGTTGGGGGATGTTGCGTCCGATGTGCCGCTCGGCCGCGCTACCTCAGCCGTGCCGTCCGGTTGTGCCGCTCAACGCATTTTTCAGTGTTTTTGGCGTTGAGCGGCACGACGATGCGTCATTGCCACCCCATCACCTTTTTGACATGTTGTCAAAATGGCTATTTTCCAACGATTCTGCAACAGCCAGTATTTCAAGAACTGTCTCTGCGGTCGTCTTGTCTGCCGCTCAACGAGAAAAAACACCGAAATCGCGTTGAGCGGCACGGTTTTCTGCCACTCAACGAACAT